>DLYX01000193.1 GCA_003447545.1 Deltaproteobacteria bacterium
ATATTCCTCGTGGGTCGCCGGGCAGGCTTCCCGCGATGGTCTTGCCGCTCTCGGCACCCTGCCTCGCGAGCAGCAAATCGATGCCATGGAGGCATCCGTCCTGTCCATGTACGGCGAACGAGCCCGCCCGGTGACGCCGAAAGAGTAACCCGCCAGGCCAGAAAAGCGAACCGCGAAAATCAGTCCCTGACGTTCGCCCGTCGCGTCTCCGAGTGCGACGACCCATCATTATCCACAACGGTCACCCACACCAGATACTCACCGGGAGCCAGCCAGAAAGTGGTCTTGGGCGAAGCCTGCGGACCCGCCTGGTAGACCATCGCTTCCGTGTCTCGCTCCAATACGCGGAAGGAATAGGTGACAATGGTACCATCATGGTCTTCCGAACGGCTGGCATCGACCTCGATCAGATTCGGGACGCCATTTTCACGGGTCTCGTTCTCGATGGCGAACTTCACCTGCGGGCGTCGATTCTCCGGGCCTTCATTATGGCCATGATGTCCCGCGTGGTCCTGCGCATTCTGACCGCGCAACTCCCAGTCTCCACCTCGACGCGGCTTGCAGCGCCAGGGCTGTGTAGCCACAAACCGGACCGGATAAGCATCGGTTCCGTCATCGACGGTCAACTCGGTGGTCAGAAAGGCGCGCTCATCGCCCCGCAAACAAGCCAGAGGAACATCGACCAGGGCTCGGGCAAAGCGGATCACCGTGCGGATCTGACTGTGGCGCTGTTCGACCTCCACGCGGAGATTCTGACGATCTCGCCCTTCCCGCGTGAAGCTGCCCTTCCACGGCTTTCCTCCACGCCCCAGCAAGAGTGGAATCACGGACGGATCTTCACCGCCGATGGTCACTAATTCCCGGCCGTCCTCATCCACCATGATCGACTGGATCGTGACATTCGCCCCGGGATTATCCAGGTCCAGTTCCCGCAAGCTGCTGGCTTCGTGCGCCTGACGGATCCGCACATCGGACTTCCCCTCGGACGTACCTACCCTTCCCGCTTGTCCATGGAACTTGACGATCGGGAACTCGTAGCCCTCGAGATCCGTTTCCCATTGCTCAAGCGCCGTTGCCGGCAGTGCGGGAAGAAGGAGCAGAGAAAAAGCCAGAAAAGTATAACGAAGAGGAAGGGTCAGCATCGGGGGTTCTCCTTGATTGAGGGTATGAGGTTGTTTTAAGCCATCCGGCAGAAAAGGCAATGGCAGTAGAAGCCGCCGGAATCCTTGGTTTTTTTTCAGGAAGCCTCGGCAACCGCCCAATCTATCCACGGAAGAAGCGCTGCTGTATCTTCGGCAGAGACAGTGGCGCCACCCCATAGGCGAAGCCCCGGCGGGGCATCGCGATAAGCACCGAGATCATAGCCTACCTGCTCTGCCTCGAGTTGCTTCACAATCTGCTTGGCCGCACCTGCCAGGTCGTCTTCGCCGTGGCGCGAGGCAAACCCGTCCGAAAACTTCAGACAGATCGATGTTGACGAACGCTGCTGCGGATTTTCTGCGAGAAAATCAAAATCCTTCGAGCCCGCAACCCAGCGATCGACGGCCTGCAGGTTCGCCGAAGAGCGCTGTATCAACGCAGGAAGTCCGCCGAGAGATTCGGCCCATCGCAAGGCGTCCAGAGCATCTTCAACGCAAAGCATGGAGGGCGTGTTGATCGTTGCTCCGCGGAAAATTCCTTCAATCAGCTTACCGCCCTTGGTCATCCGAAAAATCTTCGGCAGCGGCCACGGGGGCGTGTAGGATTCCAATCGCTCAACAGCCCTCGGCGAGAGAACGAGCATTCCGTGAGCCGCTTCCCCGCCTAAAACTTTTTGCCATGACCATGTCACAACATCGAGTTTGCCAAAATCGACATCCATGGCGAAGACGGCCGACGTTGCGTCACAAATCGCCAGGCCTTCGCGGTCGTCCGGGATCCAATCGGCATTCGGGACGCGCACGCCCGATGTCGTCCCGTTCCACGCGAAAACAACATCCTTGGAAAATTCGACCTGCGACAGGTCCGGAAGCGTCCCATAAGCCGATTCCAGGACTCGCGCGTCGAGACCCAATTGCCCGGTAACATCCGAGGCCCAACCCTTGGAAAAACTTTCCCACGCAAGAACGTCTACCGGACGAGCCCCCAACAGCGACCATAAGGCCATCTCGACGGCGCCGGTATCGGAAGCCGGCACGATACCGATGCGATAATCTTCGGGGATCCCCAAGATCGATCGCGTTCGGTCGATCACCTCTGCCAGCCGACTCTTCCCCTCGCTCGATCGGTGGGAACGTCCAACAAGAGCATTCGCGAGCGCATCGGGTGTCCAGCCGGGACGCTTGGCGCAGGGACCTGACGAAAAAAGCGGACGTTCGGGCTTTTGCCTCGGCTGGTTCATGGTGAGATTCCTACCACACAGGATCGGAAAGTTCGTGGCCTCCACTCGGCTCATTATCGGCATTTTTTCTCGGCAAAGAGTTCCGCTATGCAAGTTCTGATGTCCGAACGAAAGAGCACCCCACAGACCCGCCGTCGGGTCGCGATTATCGGTGCCGGTTTTTCCGGAATCTGCACGGCGATTCATCTCCGCAAGAGCGCCCTCTACGATTTTGCGGTCTTCGAGAAGGCGCCGTCCATCGGTGGCACATGGCGGGACAATTCATATCCCGGGGCCGTTTGCGACGTGCCCTCTGTCTCCTATTCCTACTCCTTTGCGATGAAGCTCGACTGGTCCAGGAAATGGTCGCCGCAACCCGAAATTCTTGCTTATCTCGAATCCTGTGCACGAAAATATGATGTATATCGACAGATCCGATTCGGCACCGAGATTGCGCATGCCGAGTTTGATGCAGAGCGATCCGTTTGGGTCCTGACCACGGACAAGGGCGACGTCCACGAAGCCGATATCCTGATCACTGGGACCGGACAGCTCAGTCGTCCTTCCCTCCCGGAAATACCCGGTCGAGAACAATTTGCAGGTCCCCAGTTTCACTCCTCCCGATGGGACCATGGAGTCGACCTCGAGGGGAAACGGATCGCGGTGATCGGCAGCGCCGCCAGCGCCGTCCAACTGGTGCCCGAAATTGCTCGCGACGCCGCCCGGGTAAGTGTTTTCCAAAGGACTCCGAATTGGATTCTACCCATGGGGAACCGCACCCATACCGAAAGCGAAATTGATCGCTGGAAGAAGCATCCGTGGCTCGCACGCCTGCATCGGTGGTGGATTTACCTCAGCTTCGAAGCGCGATGGCCTCTGTTCAAAGGCAACCGCACGATGCAGAAAATGGCACAGCAGTTTGCCGAGCGGAATCTCGAGGAGATCGTTCGGAACCCCGACTTGCGCCGCGCCCTGACTCCGGATTATCCCCTCGGCAGTCGACGATTGCTTGCCAGCGATCATTTCCTCCCCGCGCTCACTCGCGAAAACGTGGACCTCATTACCGAAAACATCGACCATATCGACGCAGATGGCATCGTGACGGCAGACGGCAAAAAAATCCTTGCCGATATTCTGGTTCTCGCCACCGGCTTCCGCTCGACCGAGTTTCTCGCGCCCATGGAAATCATCGGCCGCGACGGCAAGTCTCTCGAGAACTCCTGGCGCGATGGTGCCGAAGCCTATCTCGGACTGACGGTCCCGGGGTTTCCGAATTTTTTCATGATGTATGGCCCCAACACGAATCTCGGCCACAACTCGATCATCTTCATGATCGAATGTCAGACAGCCTATATCATGGACTGTCTTCGACAGATGGATGAGAGGAACCTCGCCGCTCTCGATCTGAAATCTGACGTGATGAAGCGATTCAATCAGAAAATCCAGCAAGAACTCGAGAAGACCGTCTTCGCGCAGGCCGAGCGAAGTTGGTACAAGACGGCCGCAGGGAAGATCACCAACAATTGGTCCACCACGACCATTCGATATTGGCTGCAGACACGACGGGTAAATTTGGCCGACTATGCCACCCGGACACGCATAAACTGAGGGGAATTCATGGGAACCTATTGTATCACCGGTGGAGCATCGGGCATCGGAGCCGGCATTGTCGACCGACTCCGGTCCGATCAGCATGAAGTGTTTACTGTCGATCTCCGAAACGCAGATATCGAAGCCGATCTATCGACACCCAAAGGCCGCGACGCAGCCATCGAGGCCATTCGGGCAAAGGCACCCGGGGGGCTCGATGGTTTTGTTCCCTGCGCGGGGATTGGTCCCCATGTCCAACCGATCTCGCTGATTCCCCGCGTGAATTTTTTCGGCGCGGTCGCCCTGACGGACGCGCTCTGCCCGGACCTCGCCAAACGCAAGGGTAGCGTGGTGATGATCTCTTCAAACTCTTCGCGGATGGGCGAAGCCGATCCCGTCTTTGTCGAGAAACTTCTGGACGGGGACGAGGCCGGCGCCGCGGCATATATCGAAGACAAGGATGGGCAAACCGCCTATGGGCATGGGAAGTTCGCGATCACCGTCTGGATGCGCCGCAACGCCTCGCGGTTCATTGCCGATGGTGTGCGCATCAACGCCGTTGCTCCGGGTTATGTCACAACGGCCCTCACCGACGCCGGGGGTGAAGATCCGGTATTCGGACCGGCGATCGCCGCATTCGTGGAAACAATCCCGGTCGGGCGACCTGGTATCCCTGCCGATATCGCTCACCCGGTTGCCTGGCTTCTGAGTCCCGAGGCGAGTTTCGTGTGCGGGTCCGTTCTCTACGCCGACGGAGGCCATGATGCGATGCTGCGGCCGGACTCCTACTGAGGATCCGGAACCAGCATAGATCGACGACCTGACCCGGGGTAATGCCACAATCCTTTGCCATTTTGCGACGCCCCGCCAAGTTTGCCGGAAAAGTCCAAATCGGCGGCAAGCAGTTTGATGCCGCGATCGGTATCATCCTTCCATGCGATTTCTGCGGGCCGCGCTCCTCATTCTGATGTTTTCGGGACTCGATGTCCCCCTCACGCGGGCGGACTCGCTTGCCGACCCGCTTGCGGAGCCGCTGGCGACGGCGAATGCAGGGGCGCTGGCGGAACCGCAAGAACCGTCCTCCGGGCCACCTCCAGGAAAAGGCCCGCTAACCGCAGGCGGATACCAACACGGGTTTCGCACGGGCATCGATGGGGGTGGATCCTTCGCAACCTCGACCGGCTTTGCTGCGGGACAGATCGGGTACCCGGTAGGAGAAGGCTATATTCTCGGGGGCCAACTCGCGTGGCAGGGGGATTGGTATTCCTTCTTCGGCCAAAATGGTGTCACTCTCCCCGACCAGAATCGGCCCTGGGGAACCATCCAGAGCTTCGCGGCCTCAGTCAGCCTCGGCCGTCGCTTTGGGGACTGGTGGGTCAACGGAGCGTTCACGACGCGCTTTTCATACGAAGACGGCGCCTCTCTGGGTGAGAGTTTCAATCCAGGCGGGATCCTTGCGGCTCAATATACCTTCTCGCCTCGGCTGAAGCTCGGAGGCGGCGTGCTGGTCAACGCACGCATGGAAGAAGATCCCCTGATTATCCCGATTCCCTTTGTGTACTGGGAAATCATCGACGACCTGGTCCTGTCCAACTCGATTGCTCCCGACGCCTACCCGCGCGGCCCCGGGCTGGAGATCGCCTGGCGACCGAATCCCACATGGGCGGTCGCGGTCGGAGGAAGGTGGGAATATCGACGCTTTCGGCTCAACAATTCGGGCCCTGAGATCCGAAGCGGCGGTGTCGGCGAAGACGAAGGGGTTCCCCTCTGGGTGCGCGTCACGTGGCGGCTTGGCGATCATTTACGGGCCGATGTTCTTGGCGGAGCATCGGTGGCCAATCGGCTGAGACTTGCCGATGCTTCGGGCGATATCATCCGATCGGTCGGGACAGATTCGATCCCCTACGTGGGAGCCTTTCTTTCCTACCGGTTCTGAGCTTCGAGGCCTGTCAGTCGGGTTGTCACACCCGACCCGTCGTCTTCACCCAAGCCTCAGTCCACGCCGAGTATCAAACCACTGGTCGGGACGCCCGTGCCTGCGGTTACCAAAACATGCTCGACGTCGTCGACCTGATTCACTGCGGTTCCCCGGATCTGACGCACACCCTCGGCAATGCCATTGGTTCCGTGAATATAGGCCTCACCGAGCTGCCCACCGTGAGTATTGATCGGCAAGCGTCCCCCGCGCGCGTGGTGTCCCTCGCGGACAAATTCCTTCGCTTCGCCAAAGTCACAAAACCCGAACTCTTCGAGTTGCGAGAGGACAAAGGGAGTAAAGTGGTCGTAGAGGATGGCCGTCTGGAAGTCGTCAGGACCGAGCCCGCTGGTCTCGTAGAGCTCGCGTGCAACCACACCCATCTCCGGCAGGCGGGTCATATCATCGCGATAATAGCTCGTCATCTGATGCTGGCCGGCACCTGAGCCTTGCGCCGCTGCCCGGATCATGGCGGGCTTCTGCCTCAGATCACGCGCACGCTCGGGACTGGTAATGATCAAGGCCTGTCCACCGTCGGATTCCTGACAGCAATCGAGCAGCCGCAATGGCTCGACAATCCATCGCGAATTGCGATGGTCCTCCAGTGTTATCGGTTTCTCATAAAAGAATGCGTTCGGGTTTGTTGCCGCAAAGTCTCGGCCCGCAACCGAAACGCGACCGAAATCGTCGGTGGTGGCCCCCGTCACGTGCAAATACCGCTGACCAAACATCGCGACCCAAGATGCGGGCGTGAGCAATCCAAATGGCGTGTAGCTTGAGTAATGCGCCATCTCGGTCGTCGCCGCGGCGTCCTTGTTCTGCACGCCCGTGCCAAAGCGGTGGCCGGAACGCTCATTGAAAGCGCGCCAGCATACGACAACATCCGCGACACCCGTTGCTACCGCCATCGCTGCCTGATGGACGACCGCACATGCTGCGCCACCCCCGTAATGCACGCGACTGAAAAAGCGCAGGTCACCGCCGCCCAGAGTTCGCATCACATCGATCTCGGGGTTGTGCTCTGCCGAAAAGAGAGCAACGCCATCGACGTCCGAGGCTTTCAGCCCGGCGTCATCAAGTGCTGTCTTGACGCACTCCGCGGCCAAGCGATGTGTGCTGCGCCCGGACTCCTTGGAGAACTCGGTCGCACCAATCCCGACAATCGCTGCCTTGTCCTTGAGTTGGTTACCCATCCGATCAATTTCCCTGCGGAAGTGCGACTCGGACGGTCCCGGTCACATGGTTGCCGATACTGTTTTTGCCCACCACATCGATATCGATGACGGATTGATCGTTCACGACATTTTTCTCGGTGATCGTGCCGGTGAGAACCATCGTATCGCCCGCGTAATTCGGGGCGCCCAGACGGATATTCACTCGCTTGAGCAACGCATCCGGTCCCGCCCAATCCGTAATATAGCGGTCGACGAACCCATTGGTGGTCAGGATATTCATGAAGATGCTCTTGGTTCCTCGCTCCTTGGCCTGCTCGAGGTCGTGGTGCACATCCTGATAGTCTCTGGAAGCGATCGCCGTGGCGATAATCCGCGTTGCCGACAGAGGGATCGACAATTCAGGCAGAGTGTCCCCGACACTCACCTCGTCGAAGCCCAGAGTCTTTTCGAATCTGCTCACGCAGCCACTCCCTCCACCAGCATCCAACCGAGCTTGGCCTGATGAACGCTCGCGCCACCGAGGAAGACCTCATTCTGTTTGGCCGCGAGGAACCAACGATGAATCGGGTATTCCACATCCGCGCCCATGCCACCGTGCAGGTGCTGACAAGTATGAGCCACGCGATGTCCACCGCGACAGGCCCACCATTTGGCAACGAGAATCGCGCGTCGCGCCTCTCGGCCGGTTGCGAGACGCCATACAGCCTGCTCGAGGGTCGAGCGCATCGCCTCGATATCAATCCAGGCGTCTGCAGCTCGCAGCTGTGGTCCCTGGAAGGAGCCGATCGGCACACCGAATTGCCGACGAGTCGTTTGGTATTCGACGGTTTGCGCCAAAGCCGAATCTGCAATGCCCAATTGAATGGCGCAGCCGGCGATCATGCCACGAGCCTCAATCCAATCCAGAATATCCTCGCCATTCTCGAGCGAGCCGAGGATATCCGAATCTTCCACCCGAGCATCGACCATCAGAAGCTGTGAATGGGGCTCGCCGCTGGAGACTTCCTGATCCAAAAGGGTGACACCCTCGCTGGCCGGATCCAGCAGGAAGACGGCTACCTTGCCGTTCTCTGTCTGCGCCGGCACCAGAATCCGGGAGGCAATCGAAGCTCCCGGAACGCATTGCTTCTCACCCGTCAGCGTATAGCCGCCGTCCACGCGAGTCGCCGCGGTCCGACAGCTTGCTGCCGAACGCCGGCCTTCTTCTACGAGAGCTGCGGTCAGGAACCTGTTCCCGGCAGCGACCTCCGGAAGGTTCTGTTTTTTC
Source organism: Deltaproteobacteria bacterium (assembly GCA_003447545.1). Taxonomy (GTDB): domain Bacteria; phylum Desulfobacterota; class Binatia; order UBA12015; family UBA12015; genus UBA12015. The sequence continues at coordinate 8,367 of DLYX01000193.1, forward strand.
TGTTCGTCGGTTCCGAACTCGGCAATCGGGAGTGCTCCGAGCACGAGGGTCGACAGCAGCGGCAGCGGCGCTGCACGGCGCCCAGCTTGCTCGAGAACGAGCACAAGCTCCTCCATCCCCATGCCGGAGCCACCCACATCTTCGGAAATTCCGAGTCCAAGAAGGCTCGCATCCGCAAGTGCCTTCCAGGTGCTCTGGTCGTACCATCCATCAGCCTGAACCAATGCGAGGATCTTGTCCGTCGGGACGCAATCCTCGAGAATCTGTTTGGCTAGATCGCGAATCGCGACCTGATCTTCCGAATATTCAAAGTCCATAGTTAGCGATCCTGCCTCTCAGCTTTGGGCCGGTCGCCACTGATGCAACGTGAGATCGTCATCGATCTTCTTGAACGTTACCTCCAGGGGCATTCCGATTCGGATATCGTCTTTTTCGACGTCGATCAGGTTGGTCACCATGCGAACGCCCTCTTCCAATTCCACCAGCCCAATCGGGTTAGGATAATCAAAAGGAGGAACTGGCGGGTAGTGCATTACCACAAAACTGTAAAGGGAACCTCTGCCGGAGGCCTCGACATAATCCCACTCCAACCCCTGACATTTGGGACACATCGGGTCGGGCGGCGCCTGCATATAGCCACAACTCGTACATTTCTGGATCAGCAGTTTCTCGTCCTTGAGACCCTCCCAGAAAAACTGATTGTCGAGAGTGATCCCCGGCCGGGGTCGCGAGCGTTTGGGGGCAGCCTTGGCCACAGCCTTCTTCGGTCGCGGCTGAAATTTCAGCAAGCGCCATCGCATGGTTGCGACGAGCTCACCTTCTTCGGTCGACCAGGAATATAGCTGGGTAATGAAATGGCCGACGCCAAGGCCGGTCTTTTTTTCCGGAGAAATATTCTCGATTGTGATCGTACAGGCCAGATGGTCGCCCGGGCGGACGTACCTCTCGTATTCCTGATCAGCGCTAACCGCGACAACGGAAGTAAATCCGCCATCATCAAGGATTTCCCAGATTTTTTCCTGCACTGTCGGAGCGGCACCTTCTTCCCGGTGTGCCCCCCGC
>DLYX01000532.1:0-1024 GCA_003447545.1 Deltaproteobacteria bacterium
ATCTGGATTCCGCTTTTTATGCCGGCTGAGGAGCTTGTCTGATGGGGGCGGCTTCCGAGCGATTGGAGAAACGATCCTGCATTACGGGTATTGGTCAATCCGAAATTGGCCGCCGCTTGTTCCGCGATCCGCTCGAATTGACCATCGATGCCTGTCGGGCAGCTATCGCGGATGCCGGATTGCAGCCCTCGGATATCGACGGTCTGTCGACGTATCCCGGAATGCTCGACGGTGGGCCCGGATTCAATGGAGCCAACGCAACCGAGGTTCAGGACGCGATGCGCTTGGAACTTGACTGGTTTGATTCGGGTGTCGAAACGTCCGGGCAATTGGGCTCGGTGATCAAGGCATGCCTCGCGGTGGGTGCGGGGTTGGCGAATCACGTTCTCTGCTTCCGAAGTGTCTGGGAGGGATCCGCACAGAAGGGCGGTGGCCGAGCCCCCATTGGTGGAGGCAGTGCGGCTTTTCGTGCTTCCGGATCTCTGCAGTGGACTCTTCCGTTTGCCGCACCGTCGGCGGCAATCTGGATTGCCATGTTTGCCGCACGCCATTTTCACGAGTTCGGCACAACGCGCGAGCAGTTGGCCGCGATCGCGATCAATGGTCGGCGCAACGCGGCGCGCAACCCACAGGCGATTTATCGCGAACCGCTTTCACTGGACGATTATATGGCTGCGCGCATGATCTCGTGGCCCTTCTGTCTTCTGGATTGCGACGTGCCCTGCGACGGCGCGACCGCGTTTATTGTGTCGCGGGACGAGCGGGCCAGTGATTTGCGGCATCCTCCAGTGCGGGTGGAGGCCGTTGGCACCGCTTTGCACGGGCGACCATCGTGGGATCAGTTTGATGATTTGACGACGATGGCGAACCGCGATGCGGCGGCGCACCTTTGGTCAAGGACGGATCTGAAGCCGTCGGATGTGGATATCGCTCAAATCTACGATGGCTTCAGCTTTCTTGCATTGTCGTGGCTGGAGGCTCTAGGTTTTTGCGAGGTCGGCGAAGGTGGACCTTTCCTTGCCGG
>DLYX01000532.1:1325-5201 GCA_003447545.1 Deltaproteobacteria bacterium
GGTGGACCTTTCCTTGCCGGTGGGGAACGCATTGCGCCAACCGGAGAATTGCCCATGAATACCCATGGCGGTCAACTTTCGGCCGGGCGCCTGCATGGATACGGCTTTCTCCACGAGGCCGTGGTGCAGTTGCGCGGCGACGGCGGGGCGCGTCAGGTTGCCGGCGATCCCCGAGTGGCGGTCGCAGCCGCAGGGGGCGGAAACACCTGTGGGTGTCTGCTGGTCTCTCGGGATTGATCTTTTTAGCTGCGCTTTCGTCTCACTTGGTTTAGAAAAGCGTCATGGCCCTCTCCGGAATTCGTGTGCTCGATTTGGGTGGACCGTCCGGGCGCTACCTGGGTCGGTTGCTGGCGGGTCTGGGCGCGGAGGTCCTGCGCCCCTCGACGCTGATCGCGGCTACGGAGGCCTCGTTGGGGATCGCGGGGCGGCTTTATTACGAAAGCGGCAAGAAGGAGGTTCGCGAGGATGAAGACTTCTGGCTCTCCGGGGACGAAGCTCCAGCAGATATTCTGATCGAGGAGGGGCTCGACCTCGAGGCTTCTCAAGCCCTGGCCGAGCGATGGCCGCGAGCCATCATTCTCCACTGCACCCCATTTGGTGCCTCGGGGCCGCGTCAGGATTGGGTGGGCTCCGATCTGGTCTGCGCTTCACGCGCGGGAATGGTTTTTGTGAATGGCCATCCGGGAAGCGCGCCCCTGCAGCCCTTCGGGCTTCAAGCCTACCACGCAGCCGGTATCTGGGGCGTCCTCGCGAGTCTCCTGGCGCTTTCTGCGCGCCGACACACGGGCCGCGGCGACTGGATCGACCTTTCGGTGCAGGCGGCTGCAGCCGCAGCCGTGGAGCATGTGACCGGATTGCGCCGGCAGGGTCGGGCTATTCCACGCCGGCAGGGGACCCTGCATTGGAGTCGCGTATTTCGCGGCGGACCCGCCGAGGATGGCTGGATTCTGCAGACAACCGCAGGCGATTGGCAAACTCTCGCGCTCTGGGTCCATGAAGAGTCCAATCAACCCGAGCTGCTTGAAGCCGATTTGGAAGAGATCGATATCCGCCGGGAGCGATGTGACGAAATCTTCGATCGCCTGGACCAATGGGCGGCGCATAAATCCGCCGGTCAAATTGAACAAGAGGGGCAGTTGCGTCGGTTGACCTTCGCGGAAATTCGCAAGCCCGAGCGTTTGGCGGATGATCCCCAGTTGGCGGCACGAGGATTCCCCGGGGATCGTGTCGGGGATCTGGCCTTGCCCGGCCCTCCGCTGGTTTTCTCCCGGACGCCCTACCGAAGCAAGGTTGCTTCGCGCGCGGCGGCACCCTGGTCGTCAGCTTCGTGCGATTTGCCGGCTGCGGGACCGTGCGAACTTCCGCTTGCCGGTTGCGTGGTTCTCGACTTCACGTGGGTGGTGGCGGGTCCGGTGACAACGCGCATTCTGGCCGATCATGGGGCGACGGTGATCAAGGTCGAACATTTACAGTCAGCGGATTTTGGGACTCGTCGAGGGGGTCTGACCGGCAACCTGAACCGTGGCAAGCAGAGCCTCGGGCTGAATATGAATTTGCCCCGGGGGCAGGAGATCGCCCGTCGTCTTGCGGCTCGAGCGGATTTGGTCATCGATAATTTCTCCGCGCGCGTGATGCAGAACTGGGGTCTGGATTATCCGTCTCTTTGTCAGTTGCGCTCGGATATCATTCAGGTCCGGCTATCCGGCTTCGGCTTGAGTGGACCGGAACGTGATCGTGTCAGTTACGGGCCTACCTTGCAGGCGATGGCGGGATTACCGCATTTGATGCGACACCCGGATGGTCCCCCCGCCGGTTGGGGCTATTCATGGTCGGATATGGTCGGTGGGCTGATGGGGGCTGTGGGAAGTCTGGCTGCACTCGAGTGCCGAGCTTCGACCGGAATGGGCCAATTGGTCGATGTCGGCCAGTACGGAAATTTGATCAGCTTGCTCGGCCCGGGGGTCTGTGAGCTGCTCGCCGGGCATCCGCTCGCCCCCCCGGGCAATCAAAGTCAGGAGGGTGCGGCCTGGCCGCATGGGGTCTACCGTGCCCGCGATGAGGCGCGCGCTGATGGTGGAGCCGCGGATCGTTGGCTTGCGATTGCCATTCTCACGGATGGGCATTGGGACCGGTTCGCGCGGATTCTGGAGAGCGACGGGCTTCGCTGGGCATCAGCCGACGAGCTACGGTCTCTGGCGGGGCGCCTTGAGGCGGGGTCCGCCCTCGGGGATCGCGTAGCTGCATGGGTCGCGTCGCAGCTGGCGACCGCGGTGGAAGACCGTTTGCAGGGAGCCGGTATCCCGGCGGCATTGGTTGCCGATGCCGATGATCTCCAGTCGGACGAGCAGCTCCTTGCAAGGGGCTATTTCCCGAGGATAGATACTCCCGAAGGAGAAACCGAGATCTTTGACGCGATTCCCTTTCTCGCAAAGCGGACCTCGGGCGCCGTGCGGCAGCCGGGCCCGTTGCGGGGGGAGCAGGGAGAGATGGTTCTCGCAGAAATTTTACAGATGAGCACCGAAGAGATCGAGAGCCTGCGTGCAGAGGGGGTCATGGCTTGAGCAACGAAGTCAGAAGTTATGCTCAGGCGGGTGTGGATGTTGCAGCGCTCGCTGGCGGTCTGGGTAACCTGGTGGGACGCTTGGCCGAGACCAGCAGTTTAATACGTCGTGGCAAGCCGGTATTACCCAACGGTCTCTTTGCCAATGTTCTGGACCTCGGGACCGGTCAGGGCCTGGCCATCGGCACCGGGGGGGTCGGAACCAAGTTGTTGGTCGCGCACGCACTGCAGAAGTACGACACGGTTGGCATCGACCTGATCGCGACCAATGTGAACGATCTCCTCTGCGTCGGTGCAGAACCCATTGCGATGGTGGATTCGGTCGCGGTGCCGGATGCGGATGCCGACCTCCTGGAGCAGTTGGCGATTGGACTTGTCGAGGGCGCACGTCAGGCACGGATCAGTGTTCCCGGTGGCGAGATTGCTCAAGTGCGCGAGTTACTCGCGACGCACCCCCCGGATGGTCGGGCCGGAGTTGATCTGGTCGGAACAGCTGTGGGCATCGTGCCAATGGACCGTTTGGTTGTGGGCGAGGATGTTCAACCGGGAGACCTGGTAATCGGGCTGCCCTCCTCCGGCCTTCATGCCAATGGATATACACTGGCACGTAAGGTTCTTGCGACCGGCTATGGCGCTGAGGACTATGCGGAGCGACCCGACGAACTCGGCGGCTCGTCCATTGGCGAAGAATTACTCACGCCGGCCCGGGTCTATGTCCGTGAGGTGATGAGCGTGCTGGACGCAGGGGTGCCGATCAAGGCCATGGCGCATATTGCCGGCGATGGTTTGCTGAACCTCCTTCGGATCCAAAGCGAGGCTGTTGGTTTTGTGCTCGAGAGTCTTCCGGATCCCCCCGCCGTGATGCAACTGGTCGCGAGTCGCGGTGGCTTGGCTCCGGCGGAGATGTATCTCACCTTCAATATGGGTATCGGCTTCACCTTTGTGGTCAGCGAGGCGCAAGCGGGTCGCACGGTCGAGATTCTTCGGGAGGCTGGGTCAGAGCCCATGGTTCTCGGTCGGGCGGTTCGTGACGATTGCAGCGGTTTATCACTGCCGCAGCACCATCTGGTCGGATCCGGTAAGGAGTTTCGAGCGGTCTGAATCAAGGGCCAGCCGAGGCCGAAATACGCAGGGAGAAAAGATGGAACTGTCAGAACTCGAAAAGCTCGTACAAGCCGGAGAAGTCGATACGGTCATCGTGGGATTTACGGATCTATACGGACGTCTCATGGGCAAGCGTTGCGATGCGGAGTTTTTTCTCGAAGAGGTCGCCCGAGACGGGACGCATGGGTGCGACTATCTACTGACGGCGGACA
>DLYX01000469.1 GCA_003447545.1 Deltaproteobacteria bacterium
GGGCGTAGGCGGCATAGGCAGCATCCTCTTCATGTCGGACGCCGATCCAACGAAACCGATCGTCTTTTCGAATGGCATCAAGCAGAGTATTCAGAGCATCTCCGGTGACACCGAAGATGTCGCGCACGCCCGCGGAGGCGAGAATATCGAGGAGGCTTTCGCATACATTTTTGGCCATGCTTCAATCGTTCATGTCTTACGTGCGATGGCAAACTGGTGCGCTGGGCTCCGCCGATGTAGGTTCACCGTCGATGATGAACCCCAGCCTCCGATGGCTATGTGGGCTCCGGGCCGGTCTACGGTTCCGAGCCTTGACGTTGCTGATGTTTTTCCTTCTCGGGCTTCCTGTGGTCGCCTTGGCGGAACGTACTTTTGTGGTCATGGTCTTCGATGGGTTCCCGCCGTCCTATGTCGACAAATTCCCCACGCCCGGGCTGGATCGACTGGCCACTCAGGGAGTGAGGGCGGGCGCGATGGACCAGGCCTTCCCCACGGTATCGCTCAGCGGTGGCGTGACGATTTCAACAGGCTGCTGGCCCGGGACGCATGGTGTTCTCTCCAACCTTTTTCTCGATCCCGAGCGTGGTCTATATGACCACGGCGGCGACGCTGATTGGCTCATCGATTGTGAGCATCTGCACGAGGCGGCAGAGCGCCAGGGTGTGCGCACCGCAGCCTTGGGCTGGTACGGTCGGTACTCGTCCAGGCGAGGGGCTCTGGATTCCGAGGGGCCTCCGGGTGAGAAGACCTATCAGGATTATCCCGATGATCCGGGGCGAATGGCCCAGTTGGTCGATCTGCTCGAGCGACCATCGCAGGACAGGCCGGATCTGATTCTGGCCTACTTCAAGGGACCGGACTCCACGGGGCATCGCTATGGATTGGATGCCGCCGAGACGCGCGAGGCGGTGATCGCCGCCGATGCGATCGTGGGAGAGGTCCTGTCCTCGATCGAGGCTCAACCCGATGGAGATCAAATCCAGCTTCTGGTGACCACCGATCATGGCATGGTGCCGGTCGACAGCCTCGTTAACATCCAGAGAATTCTGCGCCGTCACGAGATTCCGGCACGCGCGGTTTCTGCGGGGACCAGCTCCTTTCTCTATTTTGATGAGCCCGGCGAGGCGATCGTGGACGATGCGATCGAGAAGCTCTCGGCATATGATGCCTTCGATGTGGTGCGGCCGCGAGACCAGCCGCCCGAGTGGCATCTCGGCACGGGTGCGCGGGTCGGCGATCTGATTCTCTCAGCACGTCCGCCTTACTTCGTCGAAGACGCGCGTGCCTGGCCCGTCTGGGTAAGGTGGCTTGCCTGGGTTGGCCCGGACATTCTGCCGGCGTCTGCTTTGCTCTCTGCCACCCACGGTTACCCCCCGGAAACGCCCGGGGTCGAGGGAATTCTCTATGTGCGCGGCGATGCCTTCGCATCCGGCCGCGGCGTGGATCGCGTGCGTGCCATCGATATTCATCCGACAGTGCTTGCGGTTTTGGGACTCGAGCCGGGAAGTCCTGTCGATGGCGTCGTGGACAAACGCCTGCTTCGAGCGCCTTGATTGAAATCGCGTGGGTTGGTCGGCAGAGCAAAAAGTGGAAGTGGGCGGGGGCCTGTCCTTGTTGCTCGGGTTTTGATTCGTCATAAGTGTAGGGGATGCTGTCCCAATTCTGTCGCTCAGCCCTGATTCTGATGTCTTTCGCGGGTGTTCTTGCCGCCTGTGGCCCGGGTCAGGGTGGCGCGCCAAACGCCGGTGATGGTCCTGATTTGAGTGTCGCTCTTTTCGACCGCGACCACGTGATTGATGTCGAGGTCGAGATTGATCCCACGGAATGGAACATCCTCTGTCAGGATGGGCGAACGGCTCCGAGCGTATTCTCGGGTTGTTCGGACGGCTTTGCCTATCAGAATTTTAGGGCCACGGTCACAGTCGATGGCGAGCGTTACCGCAACGTGGCAATTCGAAAAAAAGGTTTCCTGGGCTCGCTGTCCAATCTGCGACCTTCCCTCAAGCTGAACTTCGGGACGTTTGTCGAGGGTCGAACGCATGCGGGGATGAAGCGCATGACGTTGAACAACAACCGGCAGGATCCCTCGAATACCCATCAATGCATGGCTTATGAGCTGTTTCGACAGGCAGGATCCATTGCCCCTCGTTGCAATTTCGCGCGGGTGGTTGTCAACGGGGAGGATCTCGGGATCTATACGCACGTCGAGAGTGTGAAGAAGCCCATGATCCGACGTCACTTCTCGGATGATAGCGGCAACCTTTACGAGGGTCAGGGCTCCGACGTCTCCGCGGATTTAATCGATCGCATGCAGCTCAAGACGAACGAGGAGCTCAACGATCGAAGCGATCTGCGAGGTTTGGCAGCTGCCCTTGAGGTCGATGACGATCAGTTGCTCGACGCGCTCGAAGAGCATCTGGATATCGACGCTTTCATGACGTTTTGGGCGATGGAAGCGACCACCTCTCATTGGGATAGCTACTCGGGGAATCGGAACAATTATTTGATGTACCACGATCCGAGCAGCGATCAGTTTTATTTCATCCCTTGGGGCGCCGATGGCGCCTTCCAGCGCATTCGCCTTTTCAATCCGGAGAATACGGATATTGCCGTATTGGCGGAGGGTGCGGTTGCCAATCGTCTTTACGAACACCCCGAGGGGCGGGCCATGTATGTGGACCGGCTGCGCGCTCTCTACGAACAGCTGTGGGACGAAGACGTGTTGCTGGCCGAAGCGGATCGAATCGGCGCTCTGACCAATGCTTCCTCGTCTTCGTTGGAGCAACAGAGGAGGTTTATCGTCGCGCAGGGTGAAGGCCTCCGCGTGGCCCTGGCTCGTGAAGTTGCGGCATTCCCCGAATGGATTCGCGCCCCCCGCGGGATCGGAGCACCTGAATGCCGGGTCGAGGCAATCACCCGGATCTCGGGAGAATTCGAGACAGTCTGGCTGAATGGTCCTTCCCCGAGTCCTGGATCGTCGGTGTCGGTGGTCCTGAATGGCGAGGAGCAGCAATGGCAGAGCCTGTTGGTCGCGGCCGGTCTGAGTACCCAAGGAGATGGCTATCAGCTCTTCATGCTGCGGCCGGGACCGGATGGCCAGTTTTTCGCCATCGCTCTGGAGATCCCAAGAGAGGTATTCGTCGAAGGTGTGACCGAAATGCACGCACTTGAAACGAGTGTTTTCCTTGCGCTCGTGAATCCGGCCACCCCGGATCAGCCCCAGATTGTCGGCTTCGGTGGGGTCGGCACGATCCGTCTCGATCAGGCCAGCACCGAGATCGGCGGGCCCGTTTCAGGTTCTTTTGAATCCGAGTTTATTCAGATCGGGGCCTTCTGAGCCCACCTGAATCCGCGCCCGGCAAGAGAGCTAAGCGCCCGCTTGTCGGGCGCGCGATGCCGGAGCTTGGCGCAGGACCATGCCGGCACGAGCACCGGTATGTTCCCCGTCGATCAGGCTGACCTCTCCGTTGACCAGAGTTGCCTTGTAGCCTCGCGCTCGTTGGATGAAGCGGGGCGCGTCATGTGGGAAGTCGTGCACCAACTGCGGTTGCTCCTCGGCGACTTTGGCAGGGTCGAAAACGTTGATATCGGCCCGCATCCCGGAGGCCAGCAGGCCACGATCGTTCAGTCCCATCACGCGGGCGGAGGCTGATGTCATCCGCCGAATGGCCTCGCCCATGGTGAAATGTTCTTCCTGGCGAACCCAATGCGAAAGCATCAAGCTCGGCCATCCCGCGTCCATGATCTGCGACACGTGTGCTCCCGCATCGCCCAGGCCGGGAAGTACGTTTTCGTTCCGGATCAATTTGCTCAGCCCGGGCAGATTGGCGCTGAACAGGCGCAAGGTAAAGAGCGCTCGGCCTTCCG
>DLYX01000487.1 GCA_003447545.1 Deltaproteobacteria bacterium
AGAGAACCGAACCACTCGCCGACAACCCGACCAGCGCCCTCTTCTGCCGACCACCGGACCATAGTCCGCCTCCGGCGACGAAGCCTTCCGCAGTTTCGGCGATCGCTACGCCTAAATCCATTTGCCCCGAGGTGCCCACCTGCGTTTGCCACTGCTCGTTGCCGTCCGCATCGACCTTGATCACCAGCATATCCGTCGAACCTTCCAGTTGCTGGGACTCGTGGGTATGGCCGATCGCAATATAACCGCCGTCGGAGGTCGGATGCCCCTCGTGGACGTGCTCCTCGAAATTCGTGCCGAGGCCAACATGCCATTGGACCTCCGGTTCACCTGCGAGAGCCCACCCGGCACTCAGAGTTGAAAGGGTCACTGCCAAAACAGCCGTCAAAGGTCGGAAAACAAAAAAGATCACATTTTCACCCCTACCCTAACGGCACAAACGAGCAACGAACATTCCGCCGAGCGATCCTTGGCGATTTTCGTCTCGCTCGCAGCGAATTCGGACTTGAGAATTCCGTGCGGGCACAAATCCGGCAGACGGGATGCAAACCTGCTTCCGATTGAATACACGAACCTCCGAGGCCGGCCCAGCAGAATATCCCAAAATCACCTCCTAAATCCGGCAGATATTTGCCTTCGTTCGCATGCGCATTGCAGCCTCAGCCCACCCTGCCTACAATCCGCCGATGAAAAAGCCCCAAAGAGATCTGACCCAGTCCGAGAGGGAAAGCTTTCATGAGCGGGGCGTCGTTATTGCCTCCGGACTCTTCTCTCAAGATTGTCTTGACCATCTGGCAAGCGACATCGATCAAGTCGTCCAGGAGCCGGGGCCGATGGCCGGGCCGATCTCCGTGCCAGAAGAAAAATTTAGCGGTGATCTTTTTCTCTGGAAGACCAACGATGGATTTCGGGATTGGATCTTCAACTCGCCTGCTGCCCAAATTGCCCATCAGGCATTGGGCGGCCGCAGCATCCGCCACTTTTATGACCAGCTCTTCGTCAAACCTGCCGGCTGCCACCTCCCGACACCGTGGCATCAGGACATCACGTTCTGGCCGGTCGATGTGGAGAGCCGGAATTTCTGTTCGATCTGGATCACGCTCGACCCGGTTACTTCGGCGTCCAGTGGACTGGAGTTCATCATCGGGTCCCATCGGTGGCCGGAGCGGTTCAAGGCAATCACGCCCCATGACGATCCCTATATGCGCGACTCTCCGTTCACCTGGCCTCCGGCGATCGACGAGAACCGTGAAGCCTACGAGATTTACTCCCCGGAACTCGGGGCCGGCGATTGCCTGATCTTTGATGCCCACATCTTGCACGGCTCGAGCGGCAACCATACCACCGACCAGCCAAGACGCGCCTTCTCTTCACGCTGGTTCCGGGACGAAGTCCTCTATGATCCCCGGCATGCGACCATGCCCCTGTTATGGACACACGGTCTCGAGAGGGGCGACCCCTTGCGGGGCGACTTGTTTCCGCAAGTCCTTCCGCGGACACTGGACGGCGAATGCGCCCGGCAACATGGTCCGGCGGAGGGCCCGGACGAAGACCTGCTGCGTACGTTTCTCGAAGCCGTCGCCTCGGTGCCACAATTTCCCGAATCCCTGCCGGCGCCGCCGACAGATTGAACCCTGAGCGCGCCTAATCGCTACCCAAGCGGGTGCCGTGATGGCCCACCGCTACTTCGGTGCAAAGATCCCGCCCGGGTTGATGCCGTAATGGAACACGCGCGCCATGCCGGCGGCCAAATGATAAAGATTGTGGCAGTGGAAGAACCAATGGCCGGGGTTGTCGGCCAAAAACTCGAAGTCGACATGCTGGCCCGGCGCCACACCGACCGTATCTTTCATGGCCGCGTTGCCCTGCCCCCAATTTCCCGGTTTTGCCAAAAGGCGAAAGAAGTGGCCATGCAAATGCATCGGATGAACCATCATGGTCTTGTTCGTGAGGCGGACACGTACCCGATCACCGTACTCGATGTTCAGAGGAACATTCTCGGCGACTGACTCGGGCACGTATAGCTCGGGGTAGTATTTGCCGCTCAACGACCATAGATACTTCTGCATCATACCTCCCAGCTCAAGCTCGAACGTCTTGATCGGCCCCTCCGGCCGCGTTGTATCGTAAGGAGACCGCAAGGCTGCATAGTCCGGCAACCCTCCGGCCCTGCCGGAGAAATCCGGCCTTTCGAAGTTGGGTACAGGTTTGACATCTCCGGTATGGATCACCCCAACCACCTGGTTCGCCTGGCCCAGACAAGCCCAATGCAAGGAGAAGCTTCCGGACTCCTTGATCGTCACGAGAACATCATATCGCTCCGCGGTACAAATCGTGAGATTATCTACAGTCACCGGTTCACATGGATTTCCATCCGTCTCGATGATCGTCATCTCATGCCCATCAAGGGCCACACGAAAAGTAGTCGCCGTCGATCCATTGATCAGGCGAAGACGCAGCCGGTCACCCGCCTTGCAGGCAAACGTCCATGGGTCCTTGTTCGAACCTGCGTTCAGCAGGAAACCGGGATAGTTCACATCCACATTGAACGGCTTGTTCGCCCCGGGCAGGTTGTAGAGGTCGCCGGTGGGCTCCTTTACCGCTTCCGTCTGCGGTTGCTCACCGCGAATTTGCGGCACGATGCCCGCCCGGACGAAAGCGCCTCCAACACCATCATCATCTTCGACGGAATCGCCTCGGATTTATACAATATCGACTTATGCGTGGAGGGCGCCGATCCGGGCGTTGCGCAAAGCAATGTCGTGATCATCTTCGACGGCGCCGAGGGGGACACTTACAATATAAGCACATGTGGCTGACGCTCAGGCTTCCCCTGAAAACAACCAAAACGACACCGAGGCCCGAGGCGGGTGCGAAAACCGCTTAGCTCTGCGGTCCGATGTCGAGGAAAATCGGTGAGGACCAGGCGCGTTCCTCGACCAGCCCAAGACAATCCGCGACAGGTGGTCCATGCTCGCCGCCACCCTGACAAATATTCCCGCGGACACATACGCCATTCTCGTTACGTTCACACGCCAGAGGATCTCCGTTGACGGCCAGCGACGACTCCTGAATGGCGCGGACGTAGTATACGGTTTCGCGGGGTGCCTCGGAAAATTCCGGGTCCTCGAAAGACACCCGACAGCCCGCTTCGTTGTTCGGACAATCGAGCACCTTCCAGGGATCTTCGATCAAGGAACCCACCGCCTCGCCGGACGCTCTCTGCGGTCGGATCCGTACGACCTCGATTCGGGAGATCGCGCGCCGGTTCTCACCGGGGAAATAGCACTCGCCCAGACATAATCGCTGCAGGCGTTCCGGTGACAGACGTTGTTCGACCACCTCGGGGCAGCCCGGGCGCTGCTCGAACGCGCCGGCGGCTCGCACCTGGAAGCGCGGCGTTCCGGAGAACGCGATCTCGCTCCCCATCGGCACCCGCTCCCCATCGGACTGCAGCAGATCGAACCACAACAAGATCCGATCGCCCGAGGTGCCATAGACTTCGCGTCGATCAAGGGCGTTAAAAATCGAGGTACGGTCGCGCCCCTCGGCATGGACCGCGACAAGCCCACCGGTGTAGTAGAACGAACTGACACGAGCATCTCGCCAGTCCGAGCCCATGGCAGCACCATCCGTCATGGCCGTGCGACCGAACTCCTTGTAACCCGAACCCGCCCGCGCACGATGGTTGTCACTCGAACCCATCAGCCCCAATCGAAACCGCTTGGGCTTCCCTTCCTCGGCAAAATCTCCCACCGCGAGCGCGTACTGCGCACTGCCGCCGGGTCGGTAGTTGAACGCCGGCAGAAAGGCGCCCTGCAATTGACCACAATCACCGAAGTCCTCGATGGTACTTCCCTCGACCGCAGCTGCGGGGTTCCGGAAAGATCCGGCGGCGGTGCGCGCGCGCGCGGCCTCAACCTTCGCCTGGCATGCCGCGCTGTCGGGTTCAGGGCATCGCGCCCGCACGATCTCGCCGGCCCTCCAACAGCAGGGTTCGAATTCGGAGGTGGGCTCCTGGCAAGTCGCCTCCCCCGGAGCCGCCTCGGACGTCTGGTTCAGCTCGACGAAGACCTCGGAATTACCATGGCCCGAGTAGACCTCCACCAGACGCTGTCGCGAGGGGTCGTGAAAGGCGCCGCCCAGCTGGAGGGCCAGATCCTGCCCCTTCGGATTGGTCGTGCCCCATGCCAGGCCGTGCGGAATGACAATCGCCGGCAGGTCCCATTGATCCAGCTTTTCAAACAGGTCTGCGGGCGTCGGGGCCATCTCGAAGCAATCCGCCGGAAGCTCCCGAACGTCAACGCCGGGCTCGCATTCGTCTCGGCTGAAGGCCGCGAGAGTCGCCCGGTGCACATCGGCATATTGACCCCATCGATCCAGGTCGCCCAACGACAGTCCCAGCCCCAACAGCCCCCACGCCACATTCCCAAAGCCCGCGGAGGCAATCGGTCGCAGCGGCACCTCACCTTCCTCCGTGCCCAGCAAGACGATATTTTTGTGCCCGAAATGGGTCTCGGGAGTTCTTCCGATCTGCGACCACTCCCAACCGAGAAAGGATACCAGATCAGGATTGGTCGGATCGCCAGAAACTTGATTACAGTTGCGAATCACTTCACGGGTAAGTGCCCATTCGCTCGACGTGAGGGACTCCGCATGATCGTTGATACTCCAGAAGTCGAGGGCGGAACAAAAGCGGGCGAAGTCGCATGCATCCGCCGGCGGATGAACCCCCTCTCCATGCAGGGCCGGCACACCCTGTGTCATTGCATCCGTCGAGTAGGAAGTGTGGACGTGCAAATCGCCAAAAAGGATCTGCTTCTGCGAACCCATCCCCAGAGCCTCGGCGGCCTCAGTCCGGCGACCTTCACGCTCCCGGACGTGTTTCTCGGGCAACCGTTCAAGAGCAATCTCGCCCGAACGCGGCCAGTCAGAACGATTTGCATTCCAATAGAAACCGCCAAGGACAAACGAAAAAATGACCACGGCGAGGGCAAGGACTGCGAGCAGCCCCACAAGAAGATTTCGAACAAGCCGCCCCATCGTCTGATCTCGG
>DLYX01000345.1 GCA_003447545.1 Deltaproteobacteria bacterium
GCACCTTCATGCCGGCGCTGATCGCCCTGTCCTTCCGCGAGACGCAGCTTTTTGCCGGCATCGTCCTTTTCAGTCTGCTTCTGGCCATCGGCATGATCGTGCGAGCCTACCTGGAACAACTCCACCTGCTTCTGGTGCCGCGCCTCGCCGTTGTCGTGACCGTGGTGGTGCTGATCATGGCGGGCGTCAGTGTTCTCAGCCATCGCCTTGACCTCGAAAGCGGCCTGTCCGTCGCGCTATTCCCCATGGTGATTGTCACCATGACGATCGAGCGCATGTCGATCGCGTGGGAGGAGCGCGGCGCATGGCCCGCCATCCTCGTCGCTGCGGGTAGTCTGTTCACCGCAGCCCTCGTCTACCTGGTGATGGCCAACGCCCTCCTCACCCATCTCGTCTTCACCTTCCCCGGCCTCCTGCTCGTCATCATGGCCTTGATGCTCCTCGCAGGTTCCTATCGTGGGTATCGCCTGAACGAATTGTTGCGCTTCCGTGCGATCGCGGACCCGCGACCATGATCGGCAACATTCACCGACGACTTCGCAGCCGCGGGGTCATGGGCATCAACCAGCGGAACCGCGATTTCGTCATGCGCTACAACCCTCGCCATCTCTATCCATTGGTGGACGACAAACTGAGGACCAAGAAATTGGCGCAGGAACATGGAATCCCTGTGCCACCTTTATTCGCCACCTTCACGAATGAACGCGAGGCCCGCGACTTGCCGGAAATTCTGTGCGACATCGAAGACTTCGCGATGAAACCCGCACACGGGGCGGGCGGACACGGCATTCTGATCGCCATGGCACGCAGAGGCGATCGGTTCCGACGAGCAAAAGGTTTCTGGGTCGGCCTCGAGGATCTCGCGTACCACGCCAGCAATATCCTGAGCGGGGTGTACAGCCTGGGCGGCCAAAGTGATGTTGCGATGGTCGAGCATCGCGTTCAACCCGACGCTCTTTTCGAGGCCATCAGCTTCGGGGGCGTACCCGATGTCCGCATCATCGTGCTGAAGGGGTATCCCGCCATGGCGATGGTCCGGTTACCGACCCAACAATCTGACGGCAAGGGAAACCTCCACCAGGGAGCGATCGGTGCCGGAATCGATCTCGCCTCCGGTCGAACCCTGCACGGCGTCTGGGGAAATGAACGGACCGAGATTCACCCGGATACCGATGTTGTTCTGGCGGGCTTGTCTATTCCCGACTGGGAGGCCTTCCTGCTCCTCGCAGCGCGATGCTACGAAATGACCGGGCTGGGCTACCTCGGTGTCGATATCGTTCTCGACCGAACGCTTGGCCCCCTGCTCCTGGAACTCAATGCCCGTCCCGGCCTGAATATCCAGATCGCAAATGATGCGGGCCTGGCGCACCGGTTTGCCATCATCGAGAAACAGAACGAGGACCGATCGCCCCATGAGCGTATCGAGTTCATCCGCGAAACGTTCCGCGCCGCCGCCCCTTCCGCCCCATGAGTCGAATGCCCGCAACGCGATCGTTGGGCACCCCGCTCACATCTCGATCCCGCAGGAAAGCCGAGGCAGTGCCCTCAGTTCAATTGGCCCCGACACGGCGGACATGCCAATCTTGTCTCTGACGTGATGAAGGACCTTCCCCAGGAGACCCGTCGCAGCATCAACGTAGCCACGGTGGCCTCGGCAGCCATGATTGCCCAGCAAATCGCAGGCAAGGCGGAGCGCGACGGCCTTTTTCTCGTAAACTTCCCGGCCACCGAGCTTCCCAAGGCGATGATCGCGGGTGCGCTCCTCTCCTTTGTCGGGGCCTTGATCCTCTCGAGCGTTCTTTCCCGCTTCGGGCCGCGCAAGACGGCCCCCGGCTTGTTCAGCGTGTCGGCCGTGATTTTTCTCGGATTCGCAGCCTTGTATCAGCGAGCCCCTGCTCTGATCACGGTCCTGCTCTATTTGCATATGGCCTCCTTCGGCATCCTGGTGATCAGTGCCTTCTGGTCGCTGATCAACGAGCTTTTCGACCCCCACACTGCAAAAATCGCAATCGCGCGAATCGTGACCGGCTCGACATTCGGCGGCGTGTGCGGAGGCATTCTGGCGGATCGACTTACCGAACTCGACGGGCCAACCGGCATGTTCCTGATGCTCTCCGGGCTCCACGCTCTTTGCGCGTTGATCCTCTCCCGAATGAACGGTCCGGATATCGGCGATCGACAACGGGCTGGTGTGCTGCATGGACTCGCCGTCATTCGGCGCTCGAGCTACCTGAAGCAGATCGCGCTCTCAGTCGCGCTGGCCTCCGGCGTCGCCGCATTACTTGACTATACGATGAAAGCCGAGGCCGCGAAGCATTACCTCGATGAAGACTCTCTGGTATCGTTCTTCGCGGCTTTTTATACGGGCACTTCGGTCCTCGCATTTTTTCTCCAAAGGCTTCTCGCCGACACGACCCTGCGGCGCATCGGCCTGAGTGCGACAATGTCCATCCTGCCGATCGCAGCGATGGCCGGAAGCCTGCTCGGCGCCGCGTTTACCCGCCTCCCAACTCTTGTTGCGGCCAAGGGAGTCGAAGTCATTCTGGCAAATTCCCTCTTTCGCTCGGGCATCGAGATGACCTACACCCCCGTCCCGCCGAACCGAAAGCGAGCGGCCAAGTCCATCGTGGATGTGGTCGCGCAGCGAACGGGAG
Source organism: Deltaproteobacteria bacterium (assembly GCA_003447545.1). Taxonomy (GTDB): domain Bacteria; phylum Desulfobacterota; class Binatia; order UBA12015; family UBA12015; genus UBA12015. Next base: position 2,655 of record DLYX01000345.1, read on the forward strand.
ATCTGGTGGGCGGTGGGCTCATCCTGCTGATTCTCGCAATCACGCCCTTGCTCACGCAGGAAATCGTCCTCACCAGCGCAGCCCTCGTTGCCGCAATCTCCGTTGCCGTCATCGCTCGATTAAAAAGAGGCTACGTGGTTCAGCTGACCGAGAGCCTCAAACGAGGGTTGCTCGCAGAAGCGACCAACAAACCGAACCCCTCGAAGCCAGCCGATAAGCCCCCGGAGCACACGTACCCCGCAGTTGTATCGGCCGAAGACTCGCCGCCACTAGGAGATCTGATCGAGACAATGCAGGCATTGATCTCCGACGATCCGATGCAACAAAGACGCGCGCTGACAGCGCCCAATATCGACCCCCGTGTCGCATCGCTGATCACACCTCTCCTGGCAGATGAACGACTGAAGAAAACAGCAGCGGCCGCCCTCGAAACTCTCGGCGATCGAATCAATGGTCAGCTAGCGGATGCACTGATGGACGCGACACAACCCGACGCGGTCCGAACCCAGCTGCCTTCGCTCATAGAATCCCTCGGCGGCGCTCGCAGCGCGAACGCGCTGCTGCTGGCGCTCGAAGGCACTCCTTTTCCAGTCCGCTATGCATGCGGGCAGGCTCTGGCCCGACTCACCGAGCGCGAGCCGAGCCTCACGCCAGCGCCTACGCGGGTATTCGCTCTGGCGGCTGCGGAGATCCACAGGGCCTCAGACACCCACCTCGAAAACCCGCCGGGTGGGCTGCCCGACGGCGCAGGTCTCTTCGAGGACGATCTGGCCGAAAGAGCGGGCCCGAAAGTGGAGCACCTTTTCAACCTTCTGGCTCTTGTCCTCGACCGGGAAGCCGTCGCAATCGCGCTCCGGGGCTGGCTATCCGACGATCGCAGGATGCGCGGGACTGCCATCGAATATTTCGAGAACGTCCTTCCCGAACAGCTCCGACGGGCGCTGGCGGAGTATTTACCGCAAGCAACCCGCCCGGCCGGTACGGATTCCGGAAAATGAGATTTCATTCCCACTTCGGTCAGCCACGGAAGGAGCCGTCCCGGGTCCGAGGCAGCACAACCCTCCGCCTGACGTGCGTTGCTCTGATCATGGTGATCCCCTTGCTCACCAGAGCCGAGCCCGGGCATACCGCGAAGGGGCCCTCCGAGCCGTTTATTCTGAAACCGGTGATCGAGGACAAGGCGCCGCTGGAGAGTTTCGCTGACCCCGACCTTCAGGCCGCTTTGGAAAAGACCCTCGAGAAACTCGGGCGCAGCCCGGATGTCGCAGCCAAACGACTGGGCGTCGCGCTGGTTGAGGTCACCAACCCCTCGCGCCCGCGCTTTGCTGCGGTCAACCCCAACGAAATGATCTATGCGGCCAGCCTGCCCAAGATCGCGGTGCTCTTCGCTGCCTTTGCAAAGATCCGCGCCGGTGAACTACCGGCATCCGAAGAAATCATGGGGCGGCTCAACCGCATGATTCGGTTTTCCTCCAACACCGATGCCTCCTGGGTCATGAACCGCGTCGGCAAACCGTATATCGCAGCACTTCTCCAATCGCCCGAGTACCGGTTCTACGACCCCGAGCGGGGCGGCGGCCTCTGGGCCGGCAAGAACTATGGCAGCGGCGGCGTATGGCGTCGCGATCCGCTCGAGAACCTGAGTCATGCAGCGACGCCACTTCAGGTGGCGCGCTTTTTCTTCATGCTCGACCAGGGGACTCTGATTGACCAGAGCGCCAGTGGAGCCATGCTCGAGATTCTCGATGATCCGGGGATCCATCATAAGTTCGTGGCTGGCATGCGACGCGTCGGCGACTCGGCTCGCGTCCATCGAAAGTCCGGCAGTTGGGTTCATTGGCATGCCGATAGCGCACTGATTCGGCATCGGGGACGCAGTTTTATCCTGGTCGGACTTTGCGAGCACCCTGATGGAAATCAGTGGCTGCTGGACCTGGTCGTTGCCATCGACGAACTCGTTCAGAATACCGAAGTTTCCGGAGAGGAGATCCGCTGGGTGGCACGATCCTCCCCGAGCTCAACCACCCCTAGTCGGCGCTGATTCCGAACCCGAATCCTCGCGATCGGGTTGAATCGCGCGAAGGAGACCTGGCCCACCCGGCACGGCATCGAGGTTCACTCTCTGCTTGCCGCTCTGCCGACGCGCATCCATCGTCGCGAGTGCCGCACTGTCTCGGGCCGCTCGGCTTTCGACGAAAGGTCGAATCTGCAGGAGGGCGACCTCACCACCCGCGATTCCGAATTCGATATCGGCCGGAAAACGCTCCCCGTTCACACCGCGCAGCGCCGGGAAG
>DLYX01000179.1:0-1506 GCA_003447545.1 Deltaproteobacteria bacterium
AGGTTCGCCGCCAGAGGACGAGTGTAGGTGTCCATGGCAAGGCTGAGTTCAAGCCCGGTCCCCGAGAGCCAGGTGTCGTTCCATTTGTAGATTCCGGCGAAGATATAGGGCATGGCGGCCTGGATCATCAGGGCCGCTGTCGCCACCGAGCCCACGGTCTTTGTATGCGCCTGCTTCGGGCCGGGCAGGAACAGCGACCAGAGCAGAAAGAGCCGCAGCAGATGATCGGCACCATAGTTGAGTAGCGGCGCGGCATCCTGTTGCGCCGACAACAGAACCCAGGCCGCGAGCGTCGCCAGTCTCGGCAGCCATCCGGCGATCATCATTTGTGCTGAAGCGAGTTAGCCGCGATGGAACGCTGCCGCACTGGTATGATGCCCTGCAATCGCAGGGGGCGCTGCCGAATTTAGATGGGAAGACGATAGGGAGCGTAGTTGAAATGCTTCTTGTCGGAGCACTTGAGTCTGCTGATATCTTTGAAGGGAAAATTCCGCCCCTGTCGATAAACCCGGCACGCGGGGTCGATATTCCGAGTCTGGATCTTGGGGTAAAGTCGCCATCTGAAAACTATTGCACAAGCGAGCCATTCTTCTCTGCATACGAGCGGCTTCTTGGCGGCGAATACGACGCTCTTATTCTTTTGACCGACTACCAAAAAGCGAAAAAGTCGCCACCTCTGAGGCTGCAAATAATTGGAGCTGAATACTTGACTAAGACGCAGGTCGCAGATGCGAACTTGTGCTCTGTGGCGCTGATGCAGCGGGGCTGGTTGCTTGAGACCAACGAGTCCTGGACCAAGAAACTGTTCCGATTTCTAGCATACGTCAACCAAAGCGATTGGCGTGCTAATCAGCTTTTGAAGCTTGTGAAAGCGATGCAAAACGAAGACGAGGTGCTCAAACTTGTCTCAGCTGCGGAGAAAGACTTTGAGGCGAGAAATAAAAAGGCGGCAGCCCAGGATAGAGACACTATACCGGACGCAGAGCTGGCGGCGTTGAAGAGAGTTCGATCGATAGCGCCGACGCAGCTTGGAGTGATTGACGAGTGTGACAACTGGGTGATGGATAATCTGAAAGAGGCAGCTAGGGCACCAAGTGCGCGTGAATGGCATCTCCTTAGGGAAGGCCCACTTGATGGCAAGATTGGCATGAGTTTCGCTCTGCAATGGCGGTATAACTTCGGTCGACTTTTCCGCGATACTGAATGATCATCAAAATTTATAACTTCCAATTTAAAGTTGGCCTGAATGACGCAGGGTAATGTCGACTTGTGGCCGAGACACACCTAAGCCAAAGAAAGCCACGATCAGGCCAAGGAAAGCCAAGCCGAAACAAAAAGTGGCACCCAAAAGCCACGACCGGGGGGTTATGGCTCACGAACGGGGGTCGCGTGCAGATTCCCGCCAAAGTGGCACCCAAATTGGCACCCAATGACGAGGAGGAGAGAGAAAGTGCAGGTAATGCTTAGAGTTGGCGAATGCGAGAGGGGGGACTTGAACCCCCACGC
>DLYX01000179.1:1860-2558 GCA_003447545.1 Deltaproteobacteria bacterium
CGTCTGCCATTCCGCCACTCTCGCAGGCCAAGAGGTTTTAGCAGGCATTTTCAGCCATACAACCCGGGCATTCCTGCCGAATCCGTTGCTGACGGCCCAGCGGTCGGGATAGAAAGGCGGGATCATGCCGGTAATTTGGAAAACAAGATTCAGAGCGGTCCTGATCGCCACTTTCGCGATGTGTATCGGGGCGGCGTGTTCGGGTGGCTCGGGCGAATCCTTGCGGATCCTGGTAAGTAATGACGACGGAGTTGGCGCCGAAGGCATCGACCTTCTCGTGGAGGCCTTGCGGGCGGAAGGATACAAGGTGGTTGTATCCGCACCCGACGGAAACCGCAGCGGGACCTCGGATTGGCGGGGACCGTCCGAGTTCTGCGGCGACCTCTCGGTGGGCACGGCGACCACGCGCAGCGGGTATCCGGCAAGCACGATCGATGGTTGTCCGGCGGATGCTGTGGCCTATGGTCTAGAAGAGCTTTTTCCAGGCAGCCCACCGCATCTGGTGATCGCTGGTCTGAATGAGGGGCCGAATCTTTGTGAGCAACTCGCCGGTGGAGTCTCCGGGACTGTCGGGGCGGCGAGGACCGCGGCGCGGGTGGGTATGCCGGCGCTGGCGGCATCGCAGGCTGCTCCGTCGCCGGGCGGTCATCCGGATTTTCCTTCCGGTGTGGATGCCGTGGTCGCGTGGGTGCAGGAGC
>DLYX01000575.1:0-303 GCA_003447545.1 Deltaproteobacteria bacterium
CCGACATAGATGACGTTTTTGAACAGCTGGCGCCGGCGAGGGTCTTTATACTCCTCGTTGCAGATCCGCGTCAGAGGAATACCGATAATCGAGACATCATCGCGCAGCAGGCGGAGATCCAGTGGCTTCGTGTTGTCGTACACGAAGTAGCCACCCGGCTCGACCTCCTGGATGTCCTGCGCCATGCTCTGCGGATTCACGGAAAGCGCGATATCCACGCCGCCCCGCCGACCCAGATAGCCCTTCTCCGACACCCGGACTTCGTACCAGGTAGGCAGACCCTGAATATTGGATGGAAAGATA
>DLYX01000575.1:618-5172 GCA_003447545.1 Deltaproteobacteria bacterium
CCCTGAATATTGGATGGAAAGATATTCTTCGGAGCTACCGGCAGACCCATGCGGAACAGAGCCTTGGCAAACATATTGTTGGCGCTGGCAGAACCTGTTCCGTTCACATTGGCGAATTTGATGACGAGGTCATTCACCGAAGCAAGGGGCTTCATGCCGGCTGTCCTGCCTTGCTCACCTGGTAGAGGAATTTCTGCATATCCCACGCCGCCGTGGGGCAGCGCTCCGCGCATAGCCCACAGTGCAGACAGACGTCCTCGTCCTTCACCATGATCCGAGCCGTCGGCAGCAGCTCGGATACGTATAGATCCTGCGTTGCATTGGCCGCCGGCGCCGACAGGCGGGTGCGGAGGTCGTCTTCCTCACCGTCTCCGGTGAAGGTAATACAATCCGTAGGACAGACATCCACACAGGCATCGCATTCGATACAGAGAGGCGTATCGAAGACCGTCTGCACATCGCAGTTCAAGCAGCGCTGGGTTTCCTGATAACCCGTCGCCTGATCGAAGCCGAGTTCCACCTCCATCTTGCGATCAGCGAGGGTTTCCGCAAGCGGCGCCATCGGCACCACATAGCGATCGTCGTCTGCGATGCCGTTATCGTAGCTCCACTCGTGGACGCCCATTTTTTGGCTGACCAGGTTCACCATCGGGTGCAACCGATCGGTGACGCTCTTGCCATTGAGGAAAAGGTCGATGCTGACGGCAGCCTGATGCCCATGGGCCACCGCGGTGATCACATTTTCCGGGCCGAATGCCGCATCGCCGCCGAAGAAGACTTTTTCATTAGTCGACTGGAAGGTGACCTTGTCCACGACCGGCATATCCCATTTGCCAAACTCGATGCCGATATCTCGCTCGATCCAGGGGAACGAGTTTTCCTGACCAATGGCCATCAGCACCGCATCGGCTTCCATGAACACCAGGTCCTCATCGGTGGGAATCAGACGGCGTCTGCCGTCGGCGTCGTATTCGGCGCGGACCTTCTCGAAATGCATGCCCTTCAGACGGCCCTCTTCCACCACGAAATCCTTGGGGACGTGATTGTCGAAAATCGGGATCCCCTCATGCTGAGCATCTTCCTTTTCCCAAGGTGACGCCTTCATATCCGCATAGGGCGAGCGCACGACCACACGCACATCGTCGCCGCCGAGTCGCTTGGACGTCCGGCAGCAATCCATTGCAGTGTTCCCACCGCCCAGTACCAACACTCGCTTGCCAATCTCGTGAGTGTGCTCAAAGGCAACCGACGACAACCAGTCGATACCGAGATGAACATTCGCGGTCACGTCCTCGAGGCCCGGTAGTTCCAGTCCCTTGCCGCGCGGAGCACCCGTGCCGACGAATACCGCATCGTAGTCCTGGTCAAGAATTGACTTGAGGCTCTCCACTTCGACATCGAATGTCGCGTTGACCCCACGATCGAGGATATAATTCACTTCCTCGTCCAGAACCCCCACCGGCAATCTAAAAGCAGGGATCTGACTGCGCATCATCCCGCCACCGGCGAATTGGTTATCGAAGATATCGATAATATAGCCGAGCGGCGCCAGATCACGCGCCACCGTCAGGGAAGCAGGCCCGGCGCCGATCAGGGCGATGCGCTTCCCATTTTTCTTTTCCGGGATCACCGGGAGTCGGCTTTCGACCGTTGCCGCATCCTTGTTGTCGGCAGCGACACGTTTGAGCCGGCAAATGGCGACGGGCTCTTCTTCGATCCGACCACGCCGGCACGCTGGTTCGCAGGGGCGATCGCAGGTCCGACCCAATATCCCGGGAAATACATTCGACTCCCAATTCACCATATAAGCGTCGCTGTAGCGGCCCTCAGCAATGAGTCGAATATATTCGGGCACCGGCGTATGAGCCGGGCAGGCGTATTGGCAATCCACTACCTTGTGGAAGTACTCCGGGTTCTTCGTATCAGTTGCTTTCACGGTTACCGCTCGCTCGGATTCAGGGCCATGGACGACCCATCCGGGCCGACCAAAATCATACTGTCATAGTCAACCGGGTTTTTCATTACCCGCAGCGAGCAGTTCTGATTCTTTTCCGTAAAGGATGCTTATGCGCAAGATAAGCCAACCTTGCCGAGGGCCGGAAGGCCATGCCGCCGAATCAGGAACCCTTGCGTGACGATATGCACCGCAGGGGGCTGCGCGAATCAATCATCGGAGGTTTCGGGAGGCGGATCGGCGTAACCCAATGTCTCGAGACGCTCGAGATGAGACTCTCGCGTAATCGTGTACTTCGAAACCAGATAGGTCGAGATCGCGGGCAACGACACCCCAAGGATCAGGTGGAAGACGGCCAGACGGTGCATGGGTTCGCGCATCGATTCCACTGTGGGCTCGACAGCATCGAAACCGAAAACCGACAAGAGGATCCCGGTAATCCAGACTCCGCCTGCACTCATGGTCTTTTGAACCAGCGCCGGCCCGGCCGACAGCAGCCCTTCGCTGCGGCGCCCCGTGACTTCCTGGCTTTGCTCCACGATGTCGGCCACCATCGAGCCGATCAGAATGAAGCCCCCAACCGACAGTGCGCCCATCAAGCTCACGTGAGCCAGCAAAATCCACCAGAGGAGATCGGTACCGTTCGGAGGAAAGAAAAGCGTGCCGGTGGCTTCACTGAGAAGGCGCAGCGCCAGAGGGAGCGGGCCCAAAACGACCGTTGTCGAGAAGAGCCCGACCGCAAGGCGCTTCTTGTCGCGCCCCACCGCCAAACGTGATGTCAAAAGAGCCGCCGCAATCACGGCGAGCCCCTGCACGATCGGAATGGGCGTCAACTGCGCCGGAACCCACTGCCAGAAGTAGATATTATAATACTGATCGGTCCCCGACTGGAGACCGATGAAGAGTGCGAACACCAACCCCGCGAGAAAGATCACCACCCATGATCGATTGGCGAGGGTTTCCCGAGCCTCACGAAGAAAATCTCCGAAGCGGAGCCTCCCGGTTTCGGGGGGTACGTAGAGGTGGTCGATTTTTCCCTGCAGGCCGACGGTCGAGAACACGCAGGAAATGAAGACAGCTACGGCTGCCGCCAGCGCCATCGACTCATAACCTTCCGGATTGAGAAGCGCCTTCGAGCCGGTGTAGACACCGGTCTCGGGAAAGAAGAACGCGTAGATGCAGGCGACCATCCCGGCGCCCCCCAGCCACGCGAACGCCGTAGCCACTCCCACCAATGCTGTCCGCTGCTCGTAGTCTTTGGTCAATTCCGGGCCCAGAGCTTGCCTCGGCACTTCGTAAAACGTCATCGAGAGCCGCACCGCCATCGACATCAGGAGCAGATAGAGAAAGAGATCGTCCGGCGCGACCCAAACCGGCGGTTGCAGAATGAAATAGATCGAGCACGAAAAGGGGAGGATGCTGGCATACATGAACGGATGCCGGCGGCCGAGCCGGGACTTCACCCGATCCGACCAGGCGCCGATCAGCGGGTCCGAGACCGCGTCGAGGACCAATGCAAGAGCGAGTGCCGAACTGGCCAGGAACGGATCCATTCCCAGAACCTGATTGTAGTAAAGCAGGACAAACGAAGCGAAAAGAATGTTTTTGATGCCGACCGCAACCGCACCCGAGCCGTAGTAGAACATCGTGGCGCCGGTGGCCTTCTGCATTTTGGTTGGTGTCGCCTCGGTTGTTTTCTTGAAGGAATCGGACATAAGCCTGCGTTCGAACGTTGCCTACTATGGCACGCGACGCATCGCTTGGGGAGGGGCCGAGCAACACCGCCCTCTCGACGGTGAAAGACACAGACCGCGGCAACGCTCATCCCGCCCACGCGACGCTGTGCCCTTCGCTTGCGTTCCCCGCACGTGCGCGACACCTATGGACCCATGGAACTCAGCGATAAAGTAGCAATCATAACCGGAGCGGCCCGCGGTGTCGGCGCCGCGATCGCGCACCGGATAGCAAAGGCAGGTGCCCAAGTGATCCTCGCCGACGTCCGGGATGACGAGGGCGCAAGGATCGCCGCCGAGATCGGCCCGAACGCGAGCTTCGCCCACCTCGACGTCACCGATGAGACCCAATGGAGCCAACTGGTCGAGACGGTTGTCCGCGACAAAGGCCAACTCGACATCCTCGTGAACAACGCGGCCGTCCTCGACATTGGTCGGATCAGCAACACGTCGGCGGCAACTTTTCGGCGCGTCCTCGATGTAAATACGACCGGACCTTTTCTCGGTACCCAGGCGGCCTACGTCCCGATGGCGTCGCAGGGCAAGGGCGCGGTGATCAATATTGGCTCGATTGACGGGATGTTCGGCACCAATGGGCTGAGCGCCTACGTCACCTCCAAATTCGGCTTGCGGGGTCTCACCAAAGCCGCCGCCCTCGAATTCGGGCGCGACGGGATTCGCGTCAATTATATTGCCAGCGGCGGCGGCAACCCCCAGATGTACGAGCCCTGGATGGAGAAGATCCTGCCATTTCTCGACGACACGGTAGCCTTCCAGAACGACCGCGCCATTCCCGGAGGAGCCCCCGCCGAGGCGATCGCGGATGCCGTCGTCTTTCTGGCCTCGGACGCCGCCACCCACATCACC
>DLYX01000057.1 GCA_003447545.1 Deltaproteobacteria bacterium
ATGCTCGGCTGTGGTCTGATTGGCTTGGTGCTGCATATTGAGCACCGCTTGCACCCGCATGTTCGGGAATTCAATGCAGCCGGTTTCTGTGGAGGGTTGACCACGGTTTCCGGTTGGAGTCTTGTGCTCGTTCGATACCTGGCCGCCGACGAATTTGGTCAGGCGACCTTTTTCGCCGTGATCGGACTGGTCTCCGGGATTGTCGCACTTCTAGTCGGGAGACTCCTGGCGGCCGGGATCGAGAGTGTTTTCCTGCAACTCGGGAGGCAGCCTTGAGCCTCGATATTTTCGCAGCGGTCGTCTGCGGCGGTTTCCTCGCTTCGATCCTCCGATTTCGCTGGACCGAGAGTGAAACCCCATTCCCCCGGTACACCCTGTCTGCCAATATCGTCGGCTCCTTCGCGATGGGCCTCATCCTGACGGGCTGGGAACCCACGGGGTTCTGGCGGGGCCTGTGGATCACGGGTTTTTGCGGGACGCTGACCACTTTCTCGGCCTTCGCCTGGCAGACCGTGGCTCTGGCGGAAAGGCGGCACCTCCTGCAGGCTTTGGGTTACCTCATCCTGACGACTGTCCTTTCGGTCCTCGGGGGATGGGGCGGCGTCCTTCTGGGACGTCAGCTCTAGGTGAATCTGATTCGATACTTGCAGCGGGGGCTGTCACAAAGTAACTCTACCTCCGGACACGGTTTCTGACCCCGTCGTCTAGCTTGGCCAAGGACACCAGCCTTTCACGCTGGTAACACGGGTTCAAATCCCGTCGGGGTCGTTTTCGTGTCCTTTTCGCGCCTCCGTACCCGAACGATCGAGCCTGCGGAGCCGAGACCCCGGATTTCGCTCCGGCTTACGGCTGTCGGCGGCGGCGACCACCGCGGCGCCGCTCGCGGCCGAGATCCCAGACGTATTTGTTGAAATCAATTTGCATTCGGTGTCGGGCGGAATCGTAAAAGTGGCCGAGGTACTGCCGTTCCTCCCGAACGATGGTCGCTTCCATTTCGGACCTTGAGGGGAGCGCGTAATTCCCGGCCAGATAATCGCCGATCAGCTTCATCTGCTGTTCTGCCAGGTTGACCAGCGTAGGCAGCGGTTGGGCCAGTCCGAGAAATAGGAGGCTCGGCAAACCCGGGCTCCAGATGCGCTTGAAGAGAGGAAGATAGTTGTCTTCCGGGCGAATCAGATCTTCGCTCAAAAACGGAAAGCTGACGTCGTAGCCCGTCGCATAGATGATGGCGTCTACCTCCTCGGAAGTGCCGTCGGCGAATTCCACCCCGTGGGCCGAAAGCCGGCGAATATCGGGCCGTGGCAGGATATCGCCGCAACCAACCCGGGTCAGGAATTCGCCCGAGACCGAGGGGTGGGCGTCGAGGGGTTCATGGTCAGGCTTTTGGAGCCCGTAATCCTCCATGCGTCCGAGCACTCGTTTCAGTAATGGTCTGGCGATCATCCGCTGCAGGCGCAAGGGGATCCAACCGGGCATGGTGGCCTTGTCCGCAACTCGGCCGTGAATATATTTCGGCAGGATCCAGACGCCACGTCGCGCCGAGACCCAAAGCCGCCCGGCTACCGATCGCTGCGACAATTCGGATGCAATGTCCATCGCGGAGTTTCCCATGCCCACCACGACGATTCGTTTCCCCTGCAGATTTTCGGGCGTTGACGGGTTCAAATACGAATGCGCGTGCATCTGAATGCCTTCGAAAGTTTCCTGTCCTTCGAATTCCGGCATCCGGGGCTTCCAATGATGACCGTTGCTGACCAACACGGCATCGTATTCTCGAGTTTGTTCCGATCCATCCGGGCAGCGGATACGAACCGCCCAGCGATCCTCCGGAAGCGGCGCCACCTCCTGAACGCAAGTCTCGAACTCTATTTTGGAGCGTAAACCGAAATGGTCCACGTAGGCGTTGAAATATTCGAAGATTTCAGAGTGGTGGGGAAAGTCGGGCAAGTGTTCCGGAATCGGAAAATCGGCAAACGCCATCCGGTGTTTTGAAGTGTCGATATGAAGCGACTCGTAACACGCCGAGTGGCCATTCGAATTTTTGTAGGCCCAGTTCCCGCCGATGACGTCGGACATCTCGAGAATATCGAAGGACAGGCCACGGTCCTGAAGCGCCTTTGCTGCCGTGAACCCGGAACATCCCGCCCCGATGATACAGCAATGAGGGTCCGTTCTCATCGCTTCCCTCCCTGGCACTCGACGCAAAGTGGCGCTTCCGGGTAGGCAGAGAGCCGCTGATAACCAACCGGCTCCTCGCAACTTCCGCACATCCCGTACGTACCGGCCTCGACCGCACGACATGCCTGTCGCGTGAGTTCGAGGCGCAGACGCAACTTCTCTCTGGTCGCCTGAGCCATCGCCTGCTGCTGCAGCGCATCCATGCGTGAGAGTCTGCCTACCGAGCTTTGGTCCAGCTCGACCGGCCGCACGAAGTTGCCGCCGCGATCCAGTTGGTCTTCGAGCCCGCTAATTTGGCTCTCGAGCGCATCTCGCAATTCGGCGAATTGCGTCGGCGTCAACTCCGCTGGTTCCTCGACCACTCATGATGTCTACCATAAAAAACTTCCTCATCGATGGGAACGATTCGCCCGCGCGGATGAGAATTGTTAGATGCCCTTGTATGGAAAATCCCGAACCAGCCGTGAAGTTGGATATCGTCGAGCAGATCGCCACGATCACGCTCAACCGTCCCGAGAATCGCAACAGCATGACGCCGGATGTCCTCGAGGCACTCGCGGAGGTCATCACACGAGTGCGCGACGACCGGGAAGTCCGCTGCGTGATCATTACCGGAGAAGGACGCAGTTTTTGTGCGGGGGCCGATTTCAAATCGGTCGGCGGCGCCTGGGATGGTGAAGGTGAGTTTCAGACGCGCAACGAGCGATCTTTCGCGATGTACCAGCCTTTCCTTTCCTTGCTTGAGGTGGAAGTCCCGGTGATTGCGGCCATGCAGGGGCATGCCATCGGTGGCGGGCTCGGACTTGCGGTTGTCTGCGACATTCGCGTCGCTGCCCAAGACTCCCGATACGGCGTGAACTTCGTGCGACTGGGGCTGCATCCGGGGATGGCAACGACCTGGATCCTGCCGCGACTCATGGGCATGCCGCGTGCAGTGGAGCTGCTTCTGACAGGGCGGATTATCAGCGGTACCGAAGCCGCTGAGGCCGGCCTCGTGAACTATGCGGTCCCGGCAGCCGAGGTCCTTACGCGCGCTCGGGAACTTGCAAAAGAAATTGCCGCAGCAGCACCATTGGCGGTCCGTTGGACCAAGCAAACGATCTATCAAGGCCAGCAGTGGGACCCACCCACAGCCGCGCGCTACGAGGCACACGCACAATCGCGCACCTTTGAAACAGAGGACTTCCGGGAGGGAGTTGCCGCGATGTTGGAGAAACGGACGCCCCGGTTCAAGGGACGTTGAGAAGGCTCGCAAAAGCTTTTCTGCTGGTGTTTCTGCTTGGACTGAGCATCGAAGTAGCGGTGCGAATCAGCGGACATGCGGGTCCGTTTGTGACCGATCCAGCTTTTCATGCCCGGCCCGGCGCATCCTATTGGCAATACCGCGCCGA
>DLYX01000212.1 GCA_003447545.1 Deltaproteobacteria bacterium
GATTGCCGACGGCCTCGATTTCCAGGACGGGCGCACCGCTATAAGTCTTCTGGTGCTTAGGTGTAGCTGTCTCGGAACCACAACCGGCCAAAACGAAGAGGAGCATTCCGAAACTGAAAAACGTACGAACGAATCGCTGTATTTCCGGAGGCCGGCTGTTTTCTCCCCAAACGCGTTCGCATGAATCCGCGGTCGCAAAGATCTCTTTGATTGGTATTGCTCGCATCGGCTGACTCGTCATCAAGTCATGCTGGATTGACGTGAAAGTAGCAATCCGACGCCCGGTCGGTGGGAAAGCGCACGCGGCGAAGGTGTAGCCTAACGCCTCTCGGGTCGCCGGAGGGCTTCTGCAAGGGCTCGCGGGTCGGGAGATTGCTCCAATGCACCGATCATGGCCACGGCACTGGCTCCGGCAGCGAGCGCCTCGGGGGCTGTTGTGGCGGTGATCCCACCAATGGCAACCAGAGGCTGGGTCGTGATTTGGCGAACAGCGCGCAGCCCCTCGATGCCCTGTGGCGCCTCAGCGTCCGGCTTGGAAGTGGTCGGGAAAATCGGTCCGAAACCCAGATAGTCGACTGGCAGGTTTCTGGCGGCGCGGACCTGAGCGGGGTTATGGGTGGAAAGCCCGATCAGAAATCCCTCGGGTGTCATGGTGCGAGCCACCGAAGGCGGAAGATCGGTTTGCCCGAGGTGGACACCATCCGCGCCAGCGGCAAGGGCGAGATCGACTCGGTCGTTGAGGACGAGTCGGGCGCCGGACGGACGGAGAATCTCGAGGAGTTCACGGGCGACAGACAAGGTTTGCTCGGCCGAGCTATCTTTTGCACGGAGTTGGAAAATTCGTGCGCCACCGGCGACAAGCGCATGAGCCAGAGCCAGCTGCGGCGCGGAGTCGGCAACGGTTCCCGCGAGATTCAGGATCGCATAAAGGCCGCAGATATCAGCCTCTCCGAGATTGGCAGTTTTGCTCATCGGGTTTTCTTCTCGGAGGGAGCGGGCTGAGGGTCGATCTCGGTGGAAGGAGCCTCGGGGCTCAGGCCGAGCCAGGAAGGGAGGAAATATTTGAACAAGTAGAGACCCAGTTTGATGGTCTCATTGCTCACCTCAATTAGAGGTTTTTCATGCCACCACCACCCTGAAATGTCGCTATAGCTTCTCTCGCAAGTCGTCATCCAGACTTTGCCGCCGATCGGTTCGAGGGCGATTCGCAGGGATTCGCCGGCACGACGAGCGTGGCTCGGTGAGGTCACCGCAATGATGCTTCGGTTGCCGGTCTGCGCTGCCCACTCGCTGACGGCGGCCGCATCGGCCCACGTGCTGCGACCGGAGGGTATAATGACTTCGGCGGAGGCTGGCACGCCCGCGCGGGCGGCGAGTTTGGCTCCGAGTTCTGCATCCGAGTAAGGCATGCCGACGGCCCGCAATTCCGGACGAATCCTGCTGCCGGTGAAAACAACAAGAGGCGCCAGCCCCTGGCGAAAAAGTCGGGCCGAGCATTTGGCGCGGGTCTCGAGTTTGCCGGGAAATACGTAAAGGGCATCGGCGGTGGGCGGGAGCTTGTCGCTTCGTGAGAGCAGGTCGGGCAGATAGGGAAACGCGAGCACGCCGATAGCGAGGACGGTGAGGATCTGCAGGAAGCGCCGCAACGGTCTCTCCTAACTCTCGGGCGGGGGTGGCAATCGGAAGATCGGGCCGATCTTCCGAATCACGTTTGCGGTTGCGGGGTATTTCTTCGTCACGATCGCAACGCCCTGAACCAGATCCTCCGCGGCGAAAAAGCCGCCCCAGAGAAGCGCCAGAGGATAGCTGATAATGAGCCCGGCCTTGGCTGCCAAACGAATCGTGAGATCTTCGGCCGGAATCAGGTGGGATACCGCGAAGAGGAGCATGGCAGCAGCAGCCGCGATGGCGACACGGCCGTACTGATAGGGAACATGGTAGAGCCTCAAGGAAACTACCAGCGCCAAGGTTGTCTGGATCACGAAAGCGATCAGAGTTGCCCAGGCCGCTCCTGCCGGCCCGTATACGGGGATCAGAAGGTAGTTGAGGATCACATTGATCACGGCTGCGGTGATCACGGTATAGGTCCGGAGGATTGTCCGTTTTGTGAACGCCGGCCCCAGATTCACCATCGGCATGATTCCGTCGAAGATCAGACCGAAGGCGAGGATGGGGATGAGTGGCGCGGCGCCCCAATAACCTTCCGGCGCCATGATTTTGATAAAATCGGGTGCGTAGGTCGCGAGGCCCAACCACAGAAAGAGGTAGATCGCGAGGAGATAGCTGGTGAGGTGGGCAAAGAGCTGCGGTGCCTCGGGGTCGCGTCGGTGGGAGTAGGCGAAGGGCCCCCAGGAGAGCTGGAAAGCCGTGATGATAAGAAGCAGGATTTCGCCGAACCGATAGGCGAGAGAATAGACGCCGACATCATCGACCGAGTAGTAGTGACGAATGAACCACCGATCGGATAGATCCAGGAGGAAGGTGGCGACGCCGGCAGGCACCAGAGGCAAGCCGAATTTCAATTGCTGCTGAATATCGACCCAGCGGAAACCCGATCGAAGCATTCGGAATGTGGTGCCGGTCAAAAACAGGCACATGGTAAATTCGGCGAGGAATTGAGCCCCAATCACGCCGGCTGCTCCTTGATGAAAACCGACGACCAGGACCACGGCGACAATTGTGGCCAGAGCACTGCGCAGGAGAGACCATTTGGCGTAGCGCTTGGACTCCTCTCTTGCCCGCATGATCGAAAACGGCATGCGGAGAAGCACCTTGGCCCGAACGGTCGCCGTTCCCATCAAAATCAGGAACCAGAGAGCTTCATTGTCGCGGAGCCC
>DLYX01000552.1 GCA_003447545.1 Deltaproteobacteria bacterium
TGGTGTTTCCTCACGAAATTGCAGATGGATTCCGAACGAACCATCGTCCAATCGGGCGAGCGGGACGATCGGGTACGCGCCCAGGTCCTCAATGCCGACAAATGTCTCGGCTCCGACAGCGACGGTGCCGATCGTGGTCTGGACCAGCGCGGTCCAACCGTGGGTGCGTGGCCCGGGAGCCGGACGAGCACCGCTGATCTCCGTCAGTTCCAGTCGGGGAAAATCTGCAGGGGGCGGCGGTCCATCGGATCGACTCTCGGTATCCGTATGATGAAAAATCCGCGTAACGGTCCCCATCGCGAGCCCGATCGGGCAGCCTTCGCTTTCCAGGATTACCAACAGATTGTCGGTGGCCAGTTGTTCATCTGCCTCATGCACGCTCACGATTCCCCCGTGGAAGTTGCCCTGACTGCTTCTTTCCCACTCGCCCTGCGATGCTGGATCGGAAGTCCCCGGCAAGGACTTGAGCGCTTTCTCGTCTCCGCCGGGATGGTCAAGAAGCAGGTCGGGGCGTCCGATGGGAATTTTGTCGGCGTCGGGCCGATGCGGAACGGTTGGAGAATTTATGCACGGAGACCAGGTTGGAGAGGTTGTTGAGGGCGGCGGGGGCTCGGAGTCGACCAGATTTTTGGTGATCTCGCTCCTGCAGACTCTGGTGCAACTGCCATCGGGGTTTAACGATTCATCCCGCGATTCGGCTTTCGATTCGGCTCTGTCGGTCCTGCAGGATCGGTTGGGTCTTTCCGGCGTCTATCTTTTGGGGCCGCGCTGCCGCTCGGGACTGGCCGCAGGAGGGATTCCCGCAGAAGTCGAGGATATTCTTTTTGAGGGGGAAGCTACGGGGGAGTCGCTGTTGGGGCGGGTCTCCAGAGAGCAGCGTATTTTCCTGCTCGGTCGACGCAGCACCGAGCCCTGCATGAATCGAATCCGCCAGCTGGATCTGGATTGGCAGGCCGTCGCGCTGGTTCCTCTTCGACCAGCATCCGGCGCGTCGGTAATTTTGGTGCTTGCCGCATCTGACGGCACGCTCCTCTCTCCTGAAATTCTTGCGACCTTGCACCCGGTCTTTCGCTTTATCGCGGGGTCTCTGAATCTTTCCGATTCAGGCGAGCCATCGCCCGAGGGAGCGATGCCAGGGGTCGAGGACCTCGAGGTCGAACTCGAGGCGCTTCGATCACGCAACACCGAGGTGGAGGATCTCCTCCGCGTGGCGGGCGAGGCAACCGCTGCCGGCGAAGCAGGGATGCGGCTCGAGATCGAGGATGCGCGCGTCCAGATCGCGGAGCTGGAGACCTCCCTTGCCAGCGCGACAGCGAAGCCCGCGGAGGTTCCCTGCGAAGATTGTATGGTTCTGCGCCGCAAGGCCGCGGCGAACGAGTTACGCATGCAGACTCTGGAGCAGGATCTGGCCGAGCTTCGCCTGCTCGCCGATGTCGCGGAAGTCGCTTCTGTTGCGATCGATGCGCCCGCGAACAAGGTGGCGCTCTCTCCGGTGATTGCTCTCGAGGACGAGCCGGTAGAAGCGGTGGCCCTTGGCGCCATGGCCGAAGCTGCGGTCGCCGAGTTGGCGAGTGTCGCTGAACCCGAGAGGATGGATCCGCCAGACGAACTGCCGGGGCCGGTTCTGGTTCCCGAGGCGGCGAAGGTCGCTGGCGCTCCGGAGCCCTGGGTTCTCTGTTGTGCCGAGGGTTCGCGTCCGATGTTTGAAGAACTCGCCAGATTTGCCGGTGATCAAGCGATGCCGATCTTTTCATCGGAGGATCTCGAAATATCGCCGGGCCGACGCCTCCTGCTGGTGAACCTGCTCGTGGATGATCCTGCCGAGCTAGTTGCGGCGATGGAGGAATCTCACCTTGATCTGCGGCTTCTCGCCTATGCCGCCCGAGGCAAGAGTGGCGCTGCATTGGGAGAAATTGGATGGTTGGCCTCATCGCTTCCCGCGGAGGAGGCGCTGGCCGAGATCCGAAACCATCATGGGCTGCCGGAACGAACACTGCTGGTCAGCGCGCGACTACGCGAAATGGCGCCCCTGCGAGAAGCTCTGACCAATGAAGGGAGTTCGGTGGCCATGGCTTGTGATGCGCGGCAGGCTCTCGACCTCCTCGAGATTGTCCAGCAACCCGATGCGGTGATCCTCGATTTGGCAGTGGAGGGAGCGGTGACGCTCGCTCTCGCCGCACGCCTCTATCGGGAAAACCCTTCGACAGGGTTGCAGATTTTCCTCCTCGCGCCGGAGAAGTCGAGGCTGCCGGAGTTTCGCGCCGATACTGCATGGGCCGAGGTTTTGCGCCCTTTCGGGATCCCCGACCTGCAGCGTTTGATCGCGCCCTGGGCCCGATTGCCCTGAAAGAGTTTACGGCTCCGGACCGGGTATCCCTTTGCGCAAGGGCCTGCCGTTGGTAACCACACCTGAGAGTCTCTGCCGATCCACGGTGGCGACCGAGCAAGTGGGGATCCAATGGCCCAGTCCAAGAAAACGTCCAAAGGCACACCATCTGAAGATCGGATGGAGCGAATCGTCAATCTCTGCAAGCGCCGGGGCCTGGTATTCCCCTCCAGCGATATTTACGGGGGGTTGTCGAGTTGCTGGGACTACGGTCCGATCGGCGTCGAGCTGAAGCGCAACGTCAAAGAGGCGTGGTGGCGTGATATGGTGTGGGGCCGTGGCGATATTCTGGGGCTCGATTGTTCGATTCTGATGCACCCCAAGGTGTGGGAGGCCTCGGGCCATATCGACGGATTTACGGACCCTTTGGTGGATTGTCGCAAATGCAAGAAGCGCTACCGCGAAGACCATCTGGAGGACACGGCGAAATGTCCTGACCCGAAATGTGGCGGGGAACTGACGCCGGCACGCAATTTCAATCTCATGTTCAAGACGTTCATGGGCCCCGTCGAAGACACCGCCAGTACGGTATTTATGCGACCGGAGACGGCGCAGGGGATGTTCGTGAACTTCTCCAACGTCCTGGACACCCAGCGCGTAAAACTACCATTCGGTGTAGCGCAGGTCGGCAAGTCCTTCCGCAACGAAATCACTCCGGGCAACTTCCTTTTCCGCACCCGTGAATTCGAGCAGATGGAGATGGAGTTCTTCATTGCCCCCGAGGAAGAGGCGCAGTGGTACGAGTATTGGAAGAATGAGAGGTACGATTGGTACCTGCGGAACGGGATCAAGAAAGACAAGCTTCGCCTTCGGGAACATGAAGCCGACGAGTTGGCGCACTACGCACGTGGGTGCGCGGACGTCGAGTATGAATTCCCTTTCGGTTGGTCCGAACTCGAAGGGATTGCCAGCCGAACCGATTATGATCTGGGCAAGCACGCGGAACATAGCGGCAAGGACCTGAGCTATTTCGACGAAGAAAAAAAGGAACGCTACCGTCCTTTCGTGATTGAGCCCGCCGCCGGAGCGGATCGCGCGACTCTGGCCTTCCTGGTCGATGCCTATGATGAGGACGAGGTCGACGGCGATATTCGCGTCGTTTTACGCCTGCATCCCCGTTTGGCGCCGGTGAAAGTGGCGATTCTCCCTCTGTTGCGCAAGCTCGGCCAGCCGGAGAAAGCACGCGAGATCCATGCCCGCCTGCGGCCGAATATGGTCACGCAATATGATCAATCCGGATCCATCGGGCGCCGCTACCGCCGTCAGGACGAGATTGGCACACCCTTTTGCGTCACCGTCGACCACCAATCGATGGAGGACGGTACGGTCACTCTGCGCGATCGAGACGCCCTGACGCAAGACCGGGTTCACGAAGACGATTTGCAGGGCGAGCTGATGAAGCGGCTCTTCGGCTAGATTTCCGCATCCGCCGATTCCAGCGGCGGGACCGGGAAGCCGAGCATGACAGGTTCGGCCTCGAGTCGGACGCCGAACTGATTTTCCACGCCGTCACGGATCGTGCGGGCAAAGGCTAGCAGCTCGTCGGTGCTGCTTCCGCCGTGGTTGATCAACGCCAGAGTATGACGTGAGGAGAGGCCGACTCTGCCCTCGGTCTGGCCACGTGAAAACCCGCTATGTTCAATCAACCAGGCGGCCGGGATTTTTCGACACCCCGGTGTGGCGGGGAAGGTCGGGATTGTGGACGTCGGGGCGAGGACCCCCTGCGTGCGAGCATCGACTTCCAGAGCCGCCACCTGCGCCTCCGGCAAGATCGGATTGAGGAAAAACGATCCCGCGCTTCGGTGGTTCGGGTCTGTGGGGTCGTAGACCATGGATTTGCTGCGACGCAATTCGAGCACGGCCTCACGGCAGGAGGCCAGCGTGATGGGTCCGCGTGCGCGTACCGCTTGCTCGAGCCCGGGGTAGCGGAGCGCGGGCGCCTGCCGGGAGCGCAGGTGTAGAGTGATTCCCGTCACAATCCAACGCTCCGACTCGCGCTTGAGACGGCTGTCGCGGTAGGCGAAGGCGAGTTCGTCGGCAGCGAGAGTGGCGGCATGATGGGTGGTCCGG
>DLYX01000478.1 GCA_003447545.1 Deltaproteobacteria bacterium
CTCCATTCGAGGTTCCGGATGCGGCCATCGAGCCTGCGTTTACCGAGGCGCAGAGCCGTGGCGCTTTTACGGTTCTGAACCCGGCACCAGCCCGGGTTTGTCGCCCGGAAATTCTTGATCGAGTGGACCTGCTGGTGGTCAATGAAACGGAATTGAGCTTTTACGCCGGCGAAACTACCGAATTGGCGTTGCCTGAAGATCGAGTCGTGGAACTGGTGGGACAACTGGCCCGTCGCCATGGCGCAGATATCGTGGCGACGCTCGGGGGAAAGGGCCTGGTCGCCTCGCTTTCCGGGCACATCTCCACCCATCCCGCTCGGAAGGTGGAAGTCTGTGATACCACGGCGGCCGGCGACACCTTCGTCGGAGCGATGGCCGCCCGCATTGCGGACGGCGAACCCGTCAAGACGAGTTTATTGTTTGCGATCGATGCCGCGGCGATTTGTGTGAGTCGGCCGGGCGCTGCGCCGTCGATTCCCACTCTGGCCGAGGTTCGGGCAATCTCCGCGGCGAAGTGAGGCCTTCGACTCAGGTCGGGAGCTTGGCGTTCAGAAGCCGCTCTCGCACCAGCAGTCGCAGGGCGGTGGAGATCGTCCAATAATGCTCCTCTGCGAATTCGCGGAGCGCATCGGCTTCCTCGGGCTCGAGGCGGACATTTACCCGACTGGAGCGATCACTGAAGGAGCGGGGTCGTCCCGGGCGGCGCTTTTTCGGCTGAGCGGGGACTTTCTTTTTGGCGGAAGTTTTCTTTGCTGCGGGCATTGGGGGCACCACTTTCTTTGTAGGTTCAACCACTGAATGTTGGCGATTGGGACGGGGAATGTCAAAGCGCGGTTCTCGGATGCTTGTGATCTTGCATGGGGGACCCGACCGGGGACAACCCGCGGGAACTCATCGGTGAGATCAGTGGCTCGCGTCGGAGATTCGGCCCCTCTCGCATCCAAGTCCCCTGTGCGTTGGGGATGGTTCCCTCGAGGGACGGATTGTCCAGGGCGATCCCATCGTCGATCGGACGGAAATTGTCCTACGAATAGGCGCTATTGCGAGTATTGAGGACCGTACTCAGCACCTTGGCGGATCCTCTGCGGAGTCTTCGCTTACTCTTTTCCGGATGTGAAATGGCTGTTTTTTCGGGTGCTCCGCGGTCTTTTCCGACTAACGACACTTTGAGTGCCGTATCTTGCTCGGGGCGAGGGTTAGACTCTTGGGGGCTTGAGCCGATACGGATCAGCGCCATGCGAGCACTTTTTGGAGTTATTTGGATCACGAGTTTTCTCCTCGTTGCTGGATCTTCCGCGGCTGTCGAGCCCGACGATACCGTCGCCGGGTTGGTCGAGAGCGCGCCGGAACCAGCGGCAGCCGAACCAGCGGCGACCGACGGGTCGACCGTAGTCGACGATGCCGAGCAAGGGGAGGATGCGGGCAGTCTCGCGCGCGAGTTTGCCGTGGAAGAGATCGTGGTGAGCGCGCGGCGGCGAGAAGAACTCGAGCAGCAAGTTCCGGTGGCGATGACGGTGCTCGGGGAGAAGCAACTGCAAAGTGCTTTTACTCGCGACATATCCGACATCACCGGCTACGCACCCAACGTGATCATCAACCCCGTGCGGGTGGGGCCGAGTGGTACGGCAATTTCAATTCGCGGGATCAGTTTTCAGGATATCGAAAAAAGTTTTGACCCCGGTGTCGGCGTTCTGATCGACGATGTGTTCCTGGGTGTTTCGGCCGGATCTCTTGTGAGCAATTTTGACGTCGGTTCAATCGAAGTCCTGCGAGGACCTCAGGGAACGCTTTTCGGCAAGAATACAATCGGTGGTGCGATCCGGGTGACCCGAACTCGCCCCACCGGGGAGTGGGGGCTGAAATCGAGTGTGACGGGTGGCTCCTACGGCCGCAATGACTACCGGGTCCTGATCAATGCTCCGGTCATCGAGGACAAGTTAGCCGCAAAGGCGTGGTTCTACAGCGAGAACGATGATGGCTCGATGTATAATGAGACCAAGAAGCGTTGGGTGGGTGGGCAAAACTACTGGACCGCCGGTTTGACACTGGAAGCGACTCCGACTGACAACCTGACTATTTTGGGGACCTACGAGCATATTCGCGACGACACGCCGACTCTCCCCTTGATCAACCTCAGCCAGTTCCCGGGTGAATCGATCTATTTGCCGGGCGGTGATCTGCAATGCCGCGAATACGGTGAATGTTCCGTGGACAATCTCGACCGAGTCACGACGCAGAACTTCTCGGATCGCTCTCATATGGATCTGGATGCGGTGACGGTACAGGCCGATCTGTTACTTGAGGATATTGGAACGCTGACTTCGATCACCGGTTGGCGTGGTCATACCGAGTCGGTAAACGCCGACATGGATGCTTCCGCGATCGACTATTTCTCGGTCCTCCGGGAGCAGACTTATGATCAGGTAAGCGAAGAGGTCCGACTGGCAACCGAAGAGTTCGCAGGTTTTCAGTTCGTAGCGGGCCTCTATCTCTGGTGGGCCCAGTTCACTCTGGACCAGACCAGCTATTTCCTTACCAGCAGGTTGGATCCCGGGTTGCCGATAGACACAGATCTGGTGTTGAAGACTGGGCAGGAGACTTTCAGTATCGCGCCGTTTTTTCAGGCGGATTACGCGATTACCGATTGGCTGAGTGCGACCGCCGGGTTGCGCTTTACCTGGGAGCAGAAGCGCTTGACTCGATTCGATCAGTCGGTGCATATCGGCGAGGCGGTCATCCCCATCGTGGGTGATGCGGGTCAGACGGCGCATTGGAATGCGCCCACGCCGATGGCCGGTCTCGACGCGCAGATTACCGACGAGGCGATGACGTATTTCCTCTATTCGCGTGGGTTCAAAAGTGGCGGCTACAACGTCCGCGCCGGCAGTATCGAGTCGTTGGGTCCCTACGATCCGGAATATGTCGACAGCATGGAGGTCGGCCTCAAGAGTGATTGGTTCGACGATCGACTGCGCGCGAACGCATCCCTGTTCTGGAACATCTATGACGACAAGCAGGAAGAGATCCTGAGTTATTATCCGGAATCACCTGTCGGGCAGCAGACGTTCGTCGAGAATGTGGCCAAGGCACGAACGCGCGGTTTCGAGTTGGAACTGATCGCGGTCCTCTTGCCGGATCTGACTGTGCGCCAGAGCTTCGGCTATCTGGATGCCTCGTATATCGATGGTGAGTTCACCTATATTGTCGACGGGGGCGAGTTCAAGGAGCCTTTCGCCAGCCAGCAGATGCGTCGCGCTCCCAAATTCCAGTACTCGATTTTCGTTGATTATATCCGTGAGCTCGGTCCGGGACTCGTGAACCTGCATCTCGATTGGCGTTGGATCGATCAGTATCAGACGTCGTTCCCGAATATCGCGATCGGCGAGGTACCAGCCAACTCCAAACTGAATCTGCTGGTCGGCTACACCCTGCCCATGCCGGGGGCAGAGGATTGGACCCTGCGGGTCGAGGCATTCGGGCGTAATATCAACAACCCGTCGGTTCTCGGCCAGACGGTTGCGGCCGCCGGCCTCTTCACCTTCGGAGCCTTGCCCCCCCCACGGACGTGGGGCGTGGAGATGCAAGTGGCCTGGAACTAGGGGAGAGGCAATGGCTCAGTCCCAGGCCTCATTGAAGCAAAGGAGCTCCGGCTCTTCCGTGAAGGCAATTTCGGCGACTGAGCAATTGTCGAGGATTCGTTTCCATTGGGAGTAGTCGCCGTCGAGAATATGGCCCATCGCCATGCTCATTGCGCCGCCGTGGGCGACGCAAACGACTCGCTGGCCGGGGTGTTTGCCGGCGATCGCTTTCAATGTCCCGACGAGGCGGTCCGTGACCTGACGCGGCGACTCGCCACCATGAGGGGCAAAGTCGGGATCTTTCTTCATATTGCCCCAGAGATCTTCCTTGTCCCATAACTCGCGGTAGGGACGTCCCTCCCAAGAACCC
>DLYX01000295.1 GCA_003447545.1 Deltaproteobacteria bacterium
GATGATTTCGTCATCAATGGTCAGAAAATCTGGACGAGCACCGCGGACCGGGCCGATATGTGCTTCCTGCTGGTGCGCACCGAGCCGGATGCCCCCAAGCACAAGGGAATCAGCTATGTGCTCGTGCCGATGGATACCGCGGGCATCGAAGTCCAACCGCTGCGGACGATGTCGGGCAACCTCGGCGAGAATAGTTTCAATCAGGTGTTTTTCACCGATGTTCGAGTGCCGAAGACCAATGTCGTCGCTGGCCGAGGCCTCGGATGGACGGTTGCCAATACGACGCTCAAGCACGAGCGAAACAGCCTGAACGCAAACCCGGAAGGCACATTGCTCAAGGTGCGCGACTTGATGCAGCGCGAGACCATCAATGGTGTCGCAGCGATCGAAAGCCCGATCTACCGGGATCGCCTCATGAAGCTGCAGGCGCGGGCGCTGACGATGAAGACCCATGGGATGCGGATGTTGACCTGCAGCCTGAAGGGCGAGTCTCCCGGCGTGGCGGGCCTCGTCTCGAAATTGCAGAACTGTCAGATCAATTTCGACATGGCGACATTGGCTCTCGATGTTCTCGGGGAACTCGGCGTTCTGTACGAGCACACGAAATACGAACGGGCGCGCGCCTACTGGCAAACGCATTCGATGTTCTCACTCGGGTTGATCATCGGCGGGGGCACGGCTCAGATTCAGAAAAATATCATCTCGGAGCGAGGGCTCGGCATGCCTCGCGAACCCAAGCCGGCGCAGGGGAAATAGTCATGGATTTTGGATTATCAGAGGACCAGAAGCTTCTGGAGCAAACCGCACGCGGGTTTCTCGCCGACAAGGTTTCCATCGATCGTATCCGTGAATTACGCGCGGCCGAGGTTTGGAATGATCGGGGTATCTGGAAGGAACTCGGGGCACTCGGTCTGACCGGGATCCTCGTCCCGGAGGAGCATGGCGGCAGCGGTCTGCCCTTGCTCGAAGCCGCATTGGTGGCGCAGTCCATGGGCTTTGCGGCGGCACCAACGCCCTACCTGACGTCGGCGATCATGGCCCCGGTGGCGTTGCGCGCGGTCGGCGGCGACGCGGTGGGTCCCTGGTTGTCGGGTCTGGCGGCCGGAGAATTGCAGTTTGGCATTGCGGTGACGGAGCTATGGTCGGTTCGTGAGGAGGCTGGTGTCACGCTTGCCGGCGGGAAACTCTCGGGGAAATCGATGATGGCCTGGGACGCGATGGGCGCTGATTTTATTTTGGTGGCGGTGTCAGAGGAGACGCTTGCGGTGGTGCGAGCGGATGCCCCGGGGGTTGGCCGGGAGCGGTTGCTGACAATCGACGCGACGAGGTGCAGTGCCGAGTTGGTGTTTGCCGACGTTGTGCCGGAGGCGGTTTTCGAAGGGGCCGGCCCGGCGATCGCCCGGATGATGCAAGCGGGGCGAATCGCCCTGGCCGCCGACTCGCTGGGTGCTTGCGAAGCGATGGTGGGGCAAGCGGTCGCCTACGCGATGGAGCGCAAGCAGTTCAACCGGGTGATCGGATCCTTTCAGGCGGTGAAGCATATGTGCGCCGAGATGATCGCGGAGCTGGAACCGACACGATCGCTTCTGTGGTATGCGGCGCATAGTTTCGACACCCTTCCGAGCGAAGCGCCACTGATGTCGCTGCATGTCCTCGCGCATACCTCGGAGATCGGACACGAGATTGCGAGCGTATCGACGCAGGTTCATGGAGGTACAGGCTGGACGGACGAACAGAACCTGCACTTCTGGTTCAAGCGCCTTGGCGTGGCCCGACATCAACTGGGCGGGCCGGAGTTCCTGCGCGAGCAGGCGGCTCGGGCGCAAGGTCTTGCCGCCTGAGGGAGCGGCCGTCGCCTCGAGGCGACGTTTGCGCGGGAGAATGGGTCAATGAAGATTGGAATTCTGGGCGGAACTGGCGACGCCGGGCAAGGCATTGGATTAAGGCTCGGGATGGCGGGGCATGAGGTTTGCCTGGGCTCCCGCGACCCCGCTCGGGCAGCGGAAGTGGCGACCAGTCTTGGCCAATCGGGCATTCAGGGTGGGTCGAATGCGGACGCTTCCGGTTTCGGACCGGTTGTTGTCGTCGCGCTTCCATGGGAGTCGGCTCATGGCGTCGTTGCTGCGAACGAAGAAGCACTCGCGGGACGTATTGTCGTTTCGATGATCAACGCTCTGGCTTTCGTGGACGGTCAACCCGAGCCGATCATCCCCCCATCGGGGTCGTTGGCTCTGGGGCTGCAGGCCCAGTTACATCGAAGCTCTGTGGTGGCAGCCTTTCATCATCTGCCCGCCCGCTTGCTGATGAAACGATCGGCGACCCTGGATCTGGATGTTCTTGTGTGTGCGGATGATGCAGCGGCTCTGGCAGAGGTCCGTGTTCTTACGGATTCGATCACCGGGTTGCGGGCCGTACATGCAGGGGGCTTGGTCAACGCGTCGGCCATCGAAGCTCTGACGCCGGTCTTGATTGGCATCAATATGCGCGAGCGAAAGCGCACAGGCCTGCGCATTCAGGGGCTGTGATTCAACCCGCCTGCAGCGGCGTTGTTTCGAACTCCATGAACTTGCCGCCTCGGGCCTGACCGAGGCGTGATACCAGCGCGTGCCCCAACCCGGTGGAAGGCGTGAGCACGCCGGCGCGGTGCGACGCCCCGCTGTGGTCATCGAGGGCGAGACAGAGGCCGAGCTCGGCCAGCATCTTGGAGGTTGCGCCATAGCCGGGGTCGCCTTGGCCAGAAATTCGCGTGCGGGTGGACTTCGCGTTGGCGGTGGCGGTCACCTCGATCTCGAAACCTCCATCGCGTAGCAGCCACGAGGGCGGACCTTCCCCGGAGCTTGGTTTGAAGTTGATCGGTTCGCCCAGGAAATAGCCGAACCCGCGACTAGCCCACATTCCCGCTACCCGCATCCACATCCCTGCGGCTGCGCACTCGCTGTAAGACGTATGCTTGTGCTCGCCGCGGAGCATGAGGCTGCGCCGCACGACTCTGGCGTTGATCGGCGCCATGAAGAATGTGGAAACGACGCCGTAGGTCGAATCGAAACCCCACTGAAAGTCTGCGGCCATGCCATCGGCAGTCCCGGGGGTTCCGGTCTCGGCACCTGTGGTTCCGGGTGCCAGAAGATAGGGATCTGCTTCCATCGCGTCGCTGTAATTGCCCGATTTTTTCGCTCGCGCCGTCGCCTTCCCGGAGTTCAAGGTGCCACCGGAAAACGACCCGGTGTAGCGGGTATAGACGCCGCGGAGCTGCACCTTCTGGTCAGAATCACCCGGCAGAGCCTCTGCCGCGACAAACGCACCGAGGTCGGAAGGAATCGAATCGACACCGCCGCCCAGAATCACTTTCGCTCCGGACTGCTCTGCGAGGTCGTGAAAAGCCTGAACCATTTCGGCTTGCCAGAAGCCTTCTCCGGCAAGGTCGGAGTAATGGACGCCCGCTCGAGCACACGCGCCCAACAGAGCTGCGCCGTTGTAGAGGGAGTAGGGGCCCGCGCAATTGAGGACCACGGCCGTCCGCGCGACCATCGCGGATACGGCGTCGGCATCCTCGAGGTCCACGCAGAGAGTCTCGGGCCGCCCCCCGAGCCTGGCCGACAACTCGGCGAGCTTGCTCTTCGTGCGGCCCGCGATGGCCCAGCGCTTGCCGCGCAGTTCAGGGTGGGTGTCGAGGTAGGTGGCGACCAACTGGCCGGTGAACCCGGTCGCTCCATAGACGATCAAGATCAATGGTTGGGGTTGGCTGGATGTTGCGGGCGTCTCGTCCTGAGAAGTCATCGTTTTCCAGAATAGCTGGATGACATCCTGCGTCAAAGCGTTCGCGGTTATTCGATGCCGCGATGCGTTAGCCGTGAAGGTGTTCGCGGGGTCCATCGCCACAGGCGTCCAGCGTTTCAGCCACGCGCAATCTCGTGGTACGTGGGCAACAAACCTTCAGGGGGCGCATATGAATTTGAGTGGTCGTCGGTCGAATCTGCAGTTCGTCAAGTATGTAATTTTTGCGGTAATTTTTCATGTCGCAAGCGGCTTGGGTCTCGCACAGGCACAGGAAGACGCCGCCGGAGCCCTGCAGGCAGGGACGGCCGCCGAGGCGGCAGCGCCACCCGAGCGCACGTTGCAGGATCCGCTTCCCGAGCCTGCCTATGAGCCGGCGATCACCAGCACGATCGATGATACAAGCACCGCAGACGCCATGGGCGAACAAGAGGCCGAGACCCTTCTTGCCGACGGCGAAGCCAAGAAAATGTCGAGGGGCGAGCAGCGCAGGATTGAAGAGATCGTTGTATCCGCGCGTCGCCGTACCGAGCTTCTCGAGGACACGCCGGTTGCGGTGACCGCGCTCTCGGCTGACGACCTCATCGATGCCAACGTGACCAACCTGCTCGAGATCGGAGAACTCGTTCCCAACCTTCAGGCAATCTACACGGGTGCGGGTGCGGCCTTCGTGATTCGCGGGATCGGCTCTTTCCCGGCGCCTTATTTTGACCAGGGGGTCGGCCTGTATGTGGATGGCGTCTATCTGCCGCGACAGCAGGGCAATATCACCGAGATGGTCGATGTCACTCAGATCGAGGTTCTGCGGGGTCCACAGGGCACCTTGTTCGGGAAAAACAGCGCTGGTGGCGCAATCCGGATCACCACGGCCAAGCCGGACTCCGAGCTCGGCGGCTCCTTGCGGTTGCGTTATACGACCAACAACAACGTACAGACCCGCGCGATGTTGAATGTGCCGATCAATTTCGGCGACTTTCAGGACCGCCTGGCGGTGCGCGCAAACTTTGCCTCCACCAATCAGGGTGGCTTTGTCAAAAATATCTACAACGACCAGTGGCTGGGCAATCAGGACAATCTGGGCTTTCTCGGCAGCTTGCGTTTCCTGATCACCGATGACCTGGTGCTGGATGTTTCGGGTCTGTGGAACCAGACCCATAGCCGAGGCCTCGGCTCCCGCTGCATGTATATTCAACCTTCGCAGTTCGAGGCGATTATGGATTTGCCAGCCGCCCTGGGCGGGCCGCCGGAAGGAACCTACAATCAGGCGAAGTACAAAGAGGCTTGCGAGGAGGCGCTTCGTTACAAGGTCAACATGGACGCGCCGAATTTCTACAAGCAGCAATCGTCCATGGTCTGGGGTTCTCTGACCTGGGATATCGGCGATCTGGCGGTTTTCGAAGATCTGCAGACACAGTTCCTGACGTCGGGCCGCCGGTACAACGAGTATCGCAATTTCGACGCCGACGGGACGCAATACGATATTCTTGTAGCCTCTTCGACCGGCGACAACCCTTATGGGGGTTCCCCCGGGGACGGTTGGTCCATCACCGAGGAGATACAGTTGACGGGTGCCGCGCTCGATGGACGCATCAGTTTTGTTACCGGCGTCTTTGGCTCGATGGAGTCCGTTTATGACAATACTCTTCTCGAGGTTCTCCCCGATACGCTTGCCGACGTGAACGGCGGGATTACCGATGGGGAGTTCAAGACGAAGAACTGGGACTTCTCGATCTTTGGTCAGGCGGATGCCGCTTTGAACGATTGGCTGAATCTGACCGCTGGCATTCGTTTCGGGCGGACCAAGAAATCGGTCAACCGTCTGCGGATCCAGCCGGTTGAGGGCGCTTACCCGGGGCCGGTTGCTTGCCAGCCGGGTACGGGACCCGGCAACGTCAACGATTTGGGCCAGGAGGTAACCTGCGTTCCTCTGCTGGCAGGACCGGGTGAAGAACCCTACGTGAACAACCGGTTTCCAAGCTCCGGCGAATGCCGAGAGGGAACCGGTCCGATCCCGGAGTATGACGCCGAAGGAAATGTCGTCGAGTACCGCGAGGGCGATGTGATGTGTGATCCTGAGCCCTGGAATGGGACAAGGTACTTCACCAACTGGTCGCCGATGATCTCCTTGCAGGCCACGATGCCCGAAGATCTGCTTTTGGATACGCCGATCGACCATTTGATGGGTTATTTTCAGTTCGCTCGGGGCTACAAGACCGGCGGTTTCAATGGAGGGGCCCTGGACAATGATCCCCGCAATCGAGATTATTTCGATTCCGAGACCGCCGATGCCTTCGAGATCGGCTTGAAGACGGTCTGGCTCGATCGGATGTTGACGGCCAACCTGACCGGCTTTGTGACCATGTATCAGGACCTGCAGCTGCCGACGTCCGAAACGCTTTTTCCCGAAGATGGCTGCCTCCCGACGGACGACCGGCTCGACGAGTGCCTGACCGTCTCGGCGTCCTTTACCCGAAACGTGCCCAAGGCAAATATCCGCGGGATCGAGTTCGACTTCTCGTTCCAACCGCGCGAGTTCATTCAGCTCAGTGGCAACCTCGGCTTGCAGGATGCCCGAATCGGTCAGTGGCGCACGGCCGAGAATCCTCTCACCGGTTTGCCGGAGAACGTCTCGGGACAGAAGTTCTCCTACGTCCCGTCGATCAACTCCTACCTCGCATTGACGACACCTTTTCCGGTCGAATTTCCCATGGAGTTCTTCTCGGGCCTGATGCTGCCGCGAGTGGATTGGTCCTACCAAAGCGATGTTCAGTGGCACAGTCCCAATTTGAACAACGGGGCCACGCCGAATGCGGCGCTGCAAGAGGCCTATAGCAACG
This sequence comes from Deltaproteobacteria bacterium, assembly GCA_003447545.1. Lineage (GTDB taxonomy): Bacteria > Desulfobacterota > Binatia > UBA12015 > UBA12015 > UBA12015. Next base: position 6,612 of record DLYX01000295.1, read on the forward strand.
TGAACCTGCGTCTGACCTACCTGTTTAATGACGGGCAGACGTCGGTGGCAATCTTCGGCGAGAATATGGTCGATGTGAGACCGATCACGGGTGTCCTGAACAATTCGCAGCGGGTTCTGGGAACGGTCCTGAATTACTACGGTCAGGGTCGAGCCTTCGGTTTCGAAATTACCCACGAGTTCTGAACACGAGTTCTGATCCACGAGTTCTGATCCACGAGCTCTGCTCCACGAGTTCTGATCCACGAGTTCTGACG
>DLYX01000480.1 GCA_003447545.1 Deltaproteobacteria bacterium
CGCGAGGACGCCGGTCGACGAACCCACCAGCAGGGAGAGCGCATTGGAGGGACCGGCGATCACATAACGAGAGGATCGAAAACAACCCGCGACGATTGCCGGCACACTGGCCGCGTAGAGTCCCATCACCGGGGGAAGACCGGCGATCATCGCGTAGGCGACTCCTTGCGGAATCGCCAGTGCCGCAACAGCCAAGCCGGCCCCCAGATCCTGCAGCACGCTCCGAGCGCTATATCGACTGGCATTTCCCATGCTCCAGGCAAAGGTGCCAAAGCTCGCACCAGAAGGCGAACCGCTCGGCTGCAGCGATTGCAGAACGGGCGGGAAAAGGCGACGATAGTGCCGTGATCCTCCGGCCTCTCTATCGCTTCGGACTCCTGATGGCCCTCCTTGCCTGCCTGGGCTGTGAGCGGGATCCCGAAAAGGCCCGCGACCCGAAATCGGCACTCACACCCTACCAGCGTACAGCCATCGAGATGTGCAACCAGGGCTCGCGTCGCTTGCAGGAATATCACCAACTGGCCAAGCAGGCGGGCAGCCGCAAAATCTATATCGGTCTCCGCAGCGCCCTGCTTGCGGAAACCATCCAGACCTACACCGAAGCCAATCGCTCCTCGACTTTCCGCGAATTCGTCAGCCAATTCGCCAACGACGAGGCATCTTTTGTCTGGGAGAATCGAGCAAACTCGCCCACAGCTCTGGCACGCAAGCATCTGGATTGGTGTCGCGAGCAGGATGACTGGATCTCGAGCTACAGGTAATTCCGCATGCCGCGCGATGTCACATTTCACGATGCCGGGATTCATTCCCCGATTCTGCGCACCCTGAACGCAACCGGAGCGGCTGCCGCTCGAATCGGCTGGACGCTTCCTCGATTAGACGCGGAGGAACTGATCGATGCCGCCCGGCACCAAGCGGGCCTCGAGGACTTTGGTGATGATCGCTTCCGCGCGGGACTCGAGGCCCTGCTCGACAGTCTCGAGGCAGATGCGCAACTCACCACCTTCGGACGTATGGTGCAGAAGAAAATGCTTACCCGCTTTTTGACTGCGCGCTTGCATGTGACGGACTGGAACAAAGCGCACCCCGAGACGAATCAGGAAACCATCCGTGCCCCCTGGGTCATCGCCGGACTCCCACGAACCGGGACCACCCTGCTCAGCCACCTTCTCGAGCTCGACCCGCGCAATCGCTCCCTGCTGGGCTGGGAGGCATTGGATCCGGCTCCCCCCGGCGCACCCGAAAGCCCGGAGATCCGCGCAAGGATCGCACGCGCCGAAAAAGACGACGAGCAACTCAATCAACTCATTCCGCCCCTGCAGGCAATGCACCCGATGGAACCGACACTACCCACCGAGTGCGTCACACTTTTCGCCTGCGATTTTCGCTCCCTGCTATTCTCTACCCAGACGCCGATTCCGGGCTATGCGCGCTGGCTGCAAGATGCCGATGTGGACTCGAGTTACGAATTCCATCGAAGCGTATTGCAGCTCCTGCAATGCGGCCGGGAGCCTCGTCGCTGGAGCCTGAAAACACCACAGCATCTTTGGAGCTTTGCGGCCCTGTTCCGCACCTATCCCGACGCTCGGGTCATCTGGACACATCGTGATCCGCGCAAGGTGGTGCCTTCGGTCGCCAGCCTGAATATGGCCTTCTACCGCACGTTCACCAAAGACCCCGACCCCGAGATGGTCGGCCAGGAATGGAACCGCGAGCTTTCCATCGGCGTGCGCAAGGGGATGGAATTCGACAAACAAGCGGACCCCGGCTGGTGCGCTCATCTACTTTACGAAGAGCTGATGGAAGATCCGATTGCCGCCTTGCGGAAAGTCTATGCCGTGTTCGGGGAAGAACTTCTCGCGGATCACGCCGAGGCGATCCGGCAGTGGTTGCGGCAACGACCTCAGAGCAACTTTGGGCGCCATCGCTATGACGCAAAAGATTTCGGCATGAACGTCGATGAAATCGGCGACGCATTCTCGACCTATATCGAACGCTTCGACATTCCCCGGGAACGTCGCGACTGATTCCGGCCCAAGCTCAACGCCGCAGAGACTTCCCCTCCGCCGAGGCGAGTGCAAATCCGAAAAGTTCAGCCATTGTCGGCGCCCAATCTGTCGCATCGGGTCGACGCGCGGCCAGTCCGGCAGCGAGAGCGGGAACGTGCGGCGATCCGCCGGCGACCATCGCCACCTGCGTCCCGGTCCGCGGGCTTCCGTGGCCCCCTTTCAGGCCCCAATCCACAGAGCCAAAGCTCACGCCGGCATCTCCCCAAACGAGCGAATGTCCCGCGCCGAGATCCAAACCGTCCTTCACGCCGGGGAAGCCCAACAGGGTTGGCAGACCTGGTCCGTCCACAACTTGTGCGGCCGTGCCCTCGGAGGAGGCGGTACCGGAGAGCCCTTCGGCCGCAAGCATCGCATTGAGATCCACAGGCGGCCCCGGCCGCAAAGCCTCCTGATCGTGATCGCTCACGACCAGCAGAACGGTATCTTCCCAACCGGGGCGAAGGCGCTCCACGATTGCGCCAAACGCGGCGTCGGTCGCGCGAAAACGCTCCCGGCTGGCCTCGGCATCGGGCCCGAAGAGGTGACAGACCGAATCCGGTTCATTCAAATGCAACACCACAAGTTCAGCATCGAGGGCGGATATCGCTTCCACCTGTCGCACCACCTCGACGTCCGCGGCATAGCCGAACTCGTCCAGCACCGCGTCCTCCGGCAGAACCCCGCAAGGCGGCCAATGGACGTCGGCGACATCGGCCCCCATCACCCCAACCAGCTTTTGATCACCCAGCACTGCGGCCGTCGAAACGCCGGCTTGTCGTGCGGCGGCAAATAATGTTTCGGTGGCCGGTCCAACTTCAGCCGAGGAAACGAAAGCGCCATCTCGCCAGACATCGTTAGTCAAAATACCGTGAGCCTGAGGCTTTGTCCCGGTAATGAAACTGGCGTGATTAGGGTAAGTTGCAGTGCTCAGAACCGCCTGCCCCCCCATTGGATGCATCATCCCGCCGTCAGCGAGCAAGCCGTACAAATGAGGCGTAAATTCGGGACCGACCCAGCGAAGGGGCAGTGAGTCTTCAATCAGAAATACAACGCGCACAGAAACCTTCTCCGCCAAGCGGCCCCTCAGGGCAAGTCCCGGCGCAAGTCCTCTCTCCGCTCGAGCACCATGGTTCCCAGAGCGACGAACATCTCATCATCGCTGGTCAAACCTGCCGAGATCGGACACGCATCGCAGAAACCGTCATCGCTACCGGGACTGGAGTCACAGGTCGCATGATCCTCGCCACCGTCGCAAGGCAGCCCCACCTGACCTTCGGCACAATGGGTCGGGATGCACTCGGAGCGCGGCGGGCGCCGTGAATATCGCTTCACCATGTCGACATCCGGCGTGCCATCTCGTCGCACGCCATTGTTGTAAAGAGCACAATAGACCAGCGTACGGTCGGCGGGGTCCTCCGAATCAAAGAGTCTGGCCGGATCAAATTCCTCGATGACCGGATCATCCCAGAAAGGATTGTCATAGACCTGCTCGCCCGTGCCCTTCAAATGCATCGTGAACCTCTCACCGCGCTTATGCGTATGAGAAAAGAGCGACAGAAGCCGGGTTCCACGCGGCAGAACGTATTCGCGACAATATTCTTTTTTGGTAAACGGCTCGGTACCCGCAGCGACCCAAATCGCGCTCGTATCCTGGAAGCCGATCTCCTCGAAACGAAGGTCTCCCGTAAAGCTTAGATTGTGCCAGCTATGATGGTCCAACGGTTGGCTGGAAAGATTGAAGAAGTGGGAGTTCCAATAAAAAATCCCGTGCGAGGGTACTTTCGCAAAATAACCTTCCCGGCCATTCCCGACCTGCAGCCGTGAACCCGGGGTCGCACCATCCGCGCCGCCGGAAGGACCGTACCCGATGCAGGCGACGTTATCGCCAATCTCGCTATGACATTGCCCCTCGCCGCAGTCCTTCGGCGTCAGAGGATCACAGACCTCCTGATGCCGCGCACCTCCGGCGCAGCGCCAGGTGCCAAACTCCGGAGCACCCACCCGATCTCCGCGAAATCCGGAAAAACTGAGCGTGAGATGGTGCGTGTTCGCCTCGGAGAGATATTCCTCTCCGTTCACGTAAAAGAAGTTCCCGTCCTCGGTCTGATACTCTGCCGGGATCTGGTCACGGAAGTCGTAATATTCCGCAAAACAGACCTCGACCTCCTGTCCGGCTGCGATCGACTGGACCGGCAGCACCATCTGCACTCCTTCGGTCGGGTCCGGCGGCGGCAAGGGTTCGAGGACGATCGGACTCGGCGGCGGGAGGCAGGTACCCAACAGATCCGCAATACGGGTGCCACCAAACTCATCACCCACGATCCCTGTCTCGGGCGCACCGATCTCGATCCAGAGCCGCAAAGCCTCGAGATGGTCGCCGGGAATC
>DLYX01000603.1 GCA_003447545.1 Deltaproteobacteria bacterium
CTTTCGAGACCCTGCGCGACAAGGGCCAACCCTTCTACCGGGCCTACTATGCCGGCGTTACCGCCGTCGAGAAAACCGGCCCGCGACAGGTCCGCTTTCAATTCGCCCACGGCGGCAATCCGGAATTACCCCTGATCATCGGCCAGCTTGTCGTGCTGCCCCGGCATTGGTGGAGCGAGCGCGACTTCAGCAAAACCACTCTCGAGCCACCACTCGGCAGCGGCCCCTATCGCATAGCGTCGTTCGAGCCCGGCCGGAGCATCACCTACGAGCGAGCAGACAACTACTGGGGGGCCGACCTTCCGGTCAATCGCGGTCGGCATAATGCCGACACTCTGAAGATCGACTATTACCGCGACGGGACCGTCGCGCTGGAAGCTTTCAAGGCTGGCGAATACGACTTTCGCCCCGAAAATATGTCGAAGGCATGGGCGACAAGCTACGATATCCCGGCTGTCGACGAAGGGCGTCTGATCCGACGAGAAGTCCCCAACGGTCGACCCAGCGGCATGCAGGCCTTTGTGATGAATACCCGCCGTCCGATCTTCAAGGATGCGCGTGTCCGCCAGGCACTCGCGGAAGTCTTTGACTTCCCGTGGTCCAATCAGGCCCTGTTCTACGGCCAATACACCCGCACCCGCAGTTTCTTCGACAACTCGGATCTGGCCGCAACCGGCCTCCCCGAGGGAGCAGAACTCCGCGCGCTCGACGCCGTGCGGGACCAGATCCCGCCCGAGGTTTTCACCGACGTCTATGATCCGCCGACCACGGACGGCTCGGGGAATATTCGCGCCAATCTCAAAACGGCGCATACGCTTCTCGGCGAGGCCGGTTGGAAGATCAACTCCGACACACGCCGTCTCACCAATACCGCGAGCGGCGAAACCCTGGACTTTGAAATCCTTCTCGTGGCACCGGAATTTGAACGCGTGGTGCTCCCCTTCAAGAAAAATCTCGAGCGCCTCGGAATCAACGTCACCGTCCGCACGGTGGATGCAGCGCAGTACCGCCGGCGCATGGACTCATTTGACTTCGACGTGATCGTCGGAACGTTTGGTCAGTCCCTGTCGCCCGGAAATGAGCAGCGGGACTATTGGGGGTCTGCCTACGCGCAACAAAATGGCAGTCGAAATCTGATCGGCATCGAAGACCCGGCCGTCGACACCTTGATCGAAGGAATCGTCCGAGCACCAACCCGCGCAGATCTCGTCGCACAAGTCCGCGCTCTGGACCGGGTCCTCCAATGGAATCATTGGGTCATTCCCCAATGGCATATCGCAAATGATCGCATCGCTTACTGGAATAAATTCGGCATGCCGCAAACAGTGCCTCTGATGGGTGTGCAGACCGACACCTGGTGGATTGATCCGCAACGGGAAAAGGCACTCGGCACCTCGAAGGAATAGCCGGCCGGCTCGATGGTTGCATATATCTTCAGACGTCTGATTTTGGTCCTGCCCACGTTGGCAGGCATCATGGCGCTCAACTTTTTCGTGATTTCACTCGCACCCGGCGGGCCGGTCGAGCAGGTGCTGGCCCGCGTACAGGGCACCGACGTCAGCGCCACCGAAAGATTCTCGGGCGGCGAAGGTCGCGAGGTCGCAAACAACCAGAAACCCATGCCGGGGGCAGGCACTACCGGTAAATACCATGGTGCGCGTGCTTTCGACCCGGAATTCATTCGCGAACTCGAAGTCCGTTTCGGTTTCGACAAACCGGCTCACGAACGCTTCTTCCACATGATCGGGAATTTCCTGCGTTTCGATTTCGGAGAGAGCTTCTTCCGCGACGTTTCGGTCGTCTCTCTGGTGGTCGAGAAGATGCCGGTGTCGATCTCGCTCGGCGTCTGGACAACCTTGCTGGTCTATCTGGTCTCGATCCCGCTGGGCGTGGCCAAAGCCGTGCGCAACGGCAGCCGCTTCGATCTCTGGTCGTCGACAGCAGTCATCATCGGCAATGCCGTGCCGGGATTCCTCTTTGCGATTCTCTTGATCGTCGTCTTTGCCGGAGGTCGCTACCTGGACTGGTTCCCGCTGCGCGGACTTGTATCCGACGACTTCGATCAGCTCTCCTGGTCCGGGAAAATTCTCGACTACCTCTGGCATATCACCCTGCCGGTGCTTTCCATGGTGATCGGCGGCTTTGCCAGCCTCACCATGCTGACCAAGAATTCCTTTCTCGATCAGATCCACCAACAATACGTCACCACCGCCCGCGCCAAGGGGCTCGCCGAACGACAGGTTCTCTATGGCCATGTCTTTCGCAACGCGATGCTGATTGTCATTGCCGGATTCCCCGGAGCTTTCGTCGGCATGCTTTTCACCGGTGCCTTGCTGACCGAGGTGATCTTTTCGCTCGACGGTGTCGGCTTGCTTGGTTTTGAAGCCGCCATCAACCGCGACTATCCCGTGATGTTCGGCACCCTCTACTTTTTCACACTACTCGGCTTGGTCATGAAGCTTGTAGAAGATCTGACCTACGTCTTTGTCGATCCCCGGATTGATTTCGAAAGCCGGGATTCATGAAACCGATCACCCGGCGGAAAATCGCAGCCTTTCGGGCAAACAGACGAGGCTGGGTATCTCTCTGGCTGACGGTGGCTCTCCTCGGTATGAGTCTTTTTGCCGAAGTGATTGCCAATGACCGTCCCCTGCTCGTTTCCTATCAGGACGAGTTGTACGTACCGCTGATCGAAACCTATCCGGAAACTACTTTTGGCGGTTTCCTCGAAACTGCGACCGACTATCGGGACCCGTTCATTCGCGAGACCATCGAAGCCTCCGGATGGATCCTGTGGCCGCCGATTCCCTATAGCTACGACACCGTTATTCATGACCTGCCCGTACCGGCCCCGTCCCCGCCGAGTTGGCAAAATTGGCTGGGCACCGATGACCAGGCCCGGGATGTAGCGGCAAGACTGCTCTACGGACTCCGCATCTCGCTGCTCTTCGGCCTGACTCTCACATTGCTGAGTTCGATCATCGGCATTCTCGCGGGCGCGGTGCAGGGGTATTTCGGGGGTTGGGTCGATCTTGTCTTTCAGCGCCTCATCGAGATCTGGGCCGGCATGCCCACGCTTTATCTATTGATCATCCTCGCCAGTGTGGTCACGCCCACATTCAGCTGGCTGCTGGGCCTGATGTTGCTTTTTTCCTGGATGACGCTGGTCGGCGTGGTGCGTGCCGAGGTGCTGCGCACGCGCCAATTCGACTACGTCCGGGCCGCACGCTCCCTCGGCATGGGACATGCGCGGATCCTCCAACGCCATGTCCTGCCCAACGCCATGGTGGCCACTCTGGCCTTTCTGCCCTTCGTCACCAGTGGCGCGGTCGTGACCCTGACCGCCCTGGACTTCCTCGGCTTCGGACTTCCACCGGGTTCGGCATCGCTCGGCGAACTCCTGCGGCAGGGAAAGGACAACCTGCAGGCGCCGTGGCTCGGGTTCGCCGGATTCTTCTCGATCGCGACCATCCTCACCCTTTTGGTCTTTGTCGGCGAAGCCGTGCGGGATGCTTTCGATCCGCGCAACGGCATCAATGGGGCAAACGACGAAGTACCGGCCATGGGTGACGCGCAAAGCGTACCCGCCACCGCACCCGATGCGCTTGTCTCGATCCAGAATCTGGAGATCGGATTCCCCACACCCACCGGATTTACCGAGGCCGTCCGCCGCATCTCTGTCGATGTAGGGCCAGGCGAAGTCGTTGCCCTGGTCGGAGAAAGCGGCTCGGGGAAATCCGTGACCGCGCTCTCGATTCTGGGTCTTCTGCCACCCGCAGCCAGAGTCGGGGGAGGACGCATCGAGTTTCGCGGGCGAAACCTTCTGGAGGAAAGGCCGGACGCGCTGCGCTGCGTCCGAGGCAACGAGATCGGCATGATCTTTCAGGAGCCGATGACCTCCCTGAAC
>DLYX01000582.1 GCA_003447545.1 Deltaproteobacteria bacterium
CGTGAACCTTACCACCGAGACCACTAATGGTGGCACCGGCTGGACGGCGGCCTGGGCGTCCACCGGACCCTCCGGGCTGGTGACGAGCGGTACCGGCCAGAGCCTTTGGTTCGACCAGTCTCCAGCCTTGACCGCCGACGGCAGCACCCACGTCTTTTCGGATAGTAACCGGGGCAATGAGCGGGATTGGAACGCGGCGGTGGACCTCGGAACCCAGAGCTTCTACTTCACGGCCTTGATTCATGTGTTCTCCGGTGCCTCGACGGTCGACATGCGGGCCGAGTTTTACGATGGCGCGGGCGCGACTGGCAATATGCGCGGGAATGTCGGCATTACCAATGGCGACCTCTATACCCATGTCTCCGCCCAGGGCTACGCGCCCGCTGGAGGAGGTGTCGACGCTGGCGTCGTCACCGTCAATACGACCTATCTCCTCGCTATGAAGCGGACCACCAGCGGCATCTCCGCCTCGCTGATCACTGCTGATGGCATGAGCAGCACGCTCACGTCCGAGCCGACATGGCAGGTGACCGACAGCGGCGCAACGGGCGTCGATTTTAGGTCGATCCGTCTCATTGCAAACGGAACTGACGGCGGCATTCGCATCGACGAGTTGCGCCTCGCCACCGACTGGGACAGTGCGGTCGACGGCCTGGTCATTCCGGAGCCCGGATCGCTCACGCTCTTGGGGCTCGGTGGGATGTCTCTACTGCTCCGCCGGCGGCGGAAGTGAGAAGTCTGTGCAAAACGTTGAAAATAAATCCGAAAGCCCCTTGAAATCCCTGTTAGCGATGAGCCTGAAATCACACCTGCTCCTGTTCGTGGCAAGCCTCGCGGGACTGACCACTGCGGTTCACGGCACTCTCCTGCTGTCTGAATCCTTCGATTACGGAGCACAAGACAACAGTACGAAATTCCTCCGCGGCGACAATGACCACGACGGCGGCAGTGGCTGGTTTGGCGAGTGGAAGGCGGTTAGCGGCGACCCAGATGGGACCGGTGGAATCCGGCTCGACTTGTCCGAAACCTCGATCGCCTTTCCCGGCACGAGCAACCTGGCGAGCGTGGGCGGCCAGATCAAGAACAACGGCGGCGGCGGCCAGTCGCAGCGGGAGATGAGTGAACCGCTCGAGATGAACGGTTTGGGGGATCTGTATTTCAGCGCCCTGGTTAACTGGTCGTCCGGTGCCGCTTTCCGGGCAGAATTTCTCCAGACCCTCCCCTTGGCAGTGCGCTGGACTCCATTCAACATCGACAGCTCGGGTGAGGTCAGGACTGGTGTGACGAATCTGAGTGCCTCGTCGGTCGCCCTGTCAGACGGCGTCGACTACGTGATCGTCGGCAAGCTGGAGCGCAACGGTGGGGCCGTTCCCGACATCGCCTCCCTCAGCGTCTTCCAGGTGTCCAACCCGGGAGATTTTCTTACCGAGCCCGCCAGCTGGGATGTTGTTCACAGCACCGATGCCAGCGGGGTGGTTCTCAACGCACTGCGGGTTTCGGCCAGCAACGCCAACGACTCGGTCATCGACGAGATCCGCCTGGGCGACAGCTACGCGGATGTGGTTGGCGAGCTGGGGATCAAACCGGGAATCATCTACGAGCCCTTCAATTATGGCGGCGGCGTGAACCTTACCACCGAGACCACCAATAGTGGAGCAGGCTGGGTCACTGCCTGGTCGACCACCGGTCCGTCTGGGCTCGTCACCAGCGGTATCGGCCAGAGCCTCTGGTTCGGCCAGTCCCCGAGCACGATCACCGATGGATCGACTCACGTGTGGTCGGAATCGAGCAGGGCCAACGCGCGTGATTTCACCACGGCGCTACCGGTGTCGGGATCGCTCTACTTTACCGCTCTGGTCCGTGCCTATGGCGGCGGTGCCGGCGTCGCGCAGATGCGGGCAGAATTCCACGACGGCCCCGGTGCGTCCGGCAACATGCGCGCCAATGTCGGCATCGACCGGGGCACCCTCTTTGCCGATGGTGATTCCCCCGGCTACGGGCAGGGTACTACCCTTGCCAGCGCCTTCGCCGTTGACACCACCTACCTGTTGGCGATGAAACGCAGCGGCACTTCTATTTTCGCCGCGCTTATCCCCGCCGACGGAAACCCGGCCACCCTCGCCGCTGAACCGGCCTGGCAGGTCCAGAATGACACGCTCACCGGGGTCACTTTCCGCTCGATCCGATTGCTGACCAACAGCACCGATGCCAACATGGGATCAGGCATTCGTATCGACGAAGTGCGTGTCGCCAACTCCTGGAGCGGTGTCGTCCACGGCATGATCTTCGAGGGACCCGACACGGGCGGCAGCGGCCTCGCCATCACCAGCGCCGGCTTCAACCTCTCCGACGCGTTCGAGGTGACCGTCGAAGGCCTTACCCCGGGGATTACTTACTCCCTCTGGAGGGATTCCGACTTGAGTGGCAGTTTCATCGACAAGCGCGACGAGATCGTCGCGGGTTCCAGCACCGAAACTTTGAAAGACGACACTCCGCTCGCCGGCAAGGCCTTCTACCGGGTGAGCGAGTGAGCTGACCCGCCGAATTATTATTGCTTGGAGTCTGTCGGAGTTAGCGAAAGTTTTGCGGGGGAATCGACGGCGATCTTGTCACCTGATTAATGGGAGTATTATTACCGAACGGTGATAGTTACGACGATAAGGCCTATGGGGCAGGACAGGGAGCACCCAACTTCCCGTCACCGCGCCCAAGGTCTTCGTCACTTCGCCACCGGCCCTTCACACATCACCTCCAATACGAATTTGCATTGGAACCTGCCTTTAATAAATCAGGTTTCGGGGTGCGGAGTCTCTCGTCTTCCCTCAGATCCGATGATTGAAGACTGGGATGGATTTTTGACGTCTCACCCGGGTTTGGCAACTGGCACAGGGGCTGGGGCGTGCATTGATGGAAAGTCGGGGAGCAATCACTGGTGGTCAGGGCCGTGGGGGCGTCGGTCCAGAGGGCGTGGGAAGTTTGGCGCAAGAGAAAGGAGCATAAGCCTTTGAGCAAATAGAGCAATTGACAGACAAGATCGATTCACCACGCTGCCTTTAATGATGGATGTGAAACACCCGACCAATCTCCTGACTGTCGCTGCTCTTTGCGGGACGATTTCTGCACAAGCCGAGGATTGTTGGGATCTCATCAACGGACTGCCCGCCGGCCTCACAATGCAGTGTGCCGGGTGTAGTTATTTTTCGGCAGACTTCCTTTTTTTGATGGAGACCGAACTGTTCGAGACGCGCGGGGGATTGTTTGCGGCCACTGCCAATGGACTCGACATGTTCACCGCTGCGGATCCCCGTCCCGCCAGTGTGCTTGCACCCTTTTCCTCGGCCACGAATATGACCTCCACCCAAGATGGCGGCGGCATTACCCGGATCGATATCTCCCACCGTGGCGAAGTGTCGCTCGCACCCAGGGACATCTATTTTCAGACCACCTACCTCGATTGTCAGAGCCGGGTGGTGTTCACTCCGCAAAAGGCGGGAGGCGCCCCGGGCGTCGCGGTGCCGGTGACTTTGAGCTTGGATTTCACCGTCCTGCTCGAGGACGACCTTCCGGGTGTCGGCACCAAGGGCATCAGCTCCTCCCGTGCGGAGATCGATCTCGAGGCTCCCGGGTTCTTCCCCACGGAATTCGAGGGGGTGGTGGTATTCGACCGGGATGCCGACAGCGTGCCGGTGTTCAGCGGCGATTTCGATGGACTGGCGACTGCTGTTCCCGAGGGCGATGGTTTTCGGATCACGGCGCAGTTTGAAGTGACCGTCGATCTCTTGCCGGGCGAAGAGGTTCATCTGGACGCAACCAGCGCTACGACGCTCTCCTCTGAGGAATACGCGCCAGGGGTCTCGGAGGGATGGTCGGCTTCGACGCCGGAAGCGATCGTTTACACCATCAGCAGTTCCGATCCAGCGGTGCGTTTTGAGCTGGGGACGGACGATCCAAACCAACCGGAGATCATCGAGTGGCAACAGCTCAGTAAGGACGGGGACAGCAAAAGGTTCCAGATTGCCTGGACCTCGATCGCTGATCGCACCTACCGGCTCGAATCATCCCCGGACATGCAGAGTCCCTGGACGGCGGTGCCGGGCAGGGAAGGCATCGCTTCGCAGGGTAGCCTCACCACCAGCCAGGTGGTTTTTAATACCCGGAATCATCCGCACAAGTTCTACCGGGTAGTCAGGGAATAAGAGCGCACGAACCTGGGATTGACCGACAGTTTTTGTGAAGCTGCCCCCACCGGATCTCACCTAAACAAGGATCAACGTCGTGCCGGATGGGACCAACTTGGGAGCTTCGGCCTCTGGCTTTTGATCTTGCTGGCGGCCAGGAATTTGCTTTTGTCGGAGGGTCTCTAAACCAGTTTCTGGACACCCAAAATTCCATCCCGGAAGCACGATGAAACTCAGAAAAATCCTATTCCTAATTGGCACGGTATTGGCCCTGTTGTCACCTTCAGTTTTTAGCGATGAGAAGTCGAACGATCAGGAAGATTTTGGGCTGGAAGTCGCGGTCT
>DLYX01000247.1 GCA_003447545.1 Deltaproteobacteria bacterium
TGCGGGCGAGGGCGGTGGTCCGGTGTCGGGGAGCGGCAGCGACGAGGAGGAAGCGTCGATTCATCAGCATATGCCGCGCCTTGTCGTGATCGTCGACGAGTGGGCGGATCTGGTGATGACGCGCAAGGACGCCGAGGAGCCGATCACGCTTCTGGCACAGAAGGCCCGTGCCGCCGGCATTCACCTCGTGCTGGCAACCCAGCGGCCCTCCGTGGATGTGATTACCGGTATCATCAAGGCAAACTTCCCGGCGCGTATTGCATTTCAGGTCCGTGCCAAGGTCGACTCCCGAACCATTCTCGACGTGATGGGTGCCGAGCGGCTGCTCGGTATGGGGGATATGCTCTTTCTCTCACCCGGGGCCTCTTCGCTGCAAAGGCTCCACGGTGCCTTCATCTCGGATGAAGAAGTCGAGCGCATCGTCGATTTCGTCAAGGAACAGGAAGAGCCGCAATACGAGATGGTGATGATGGAGGATTCCACCCCCGACGAGGAAGGGGGCGGCGAGGGTGGTGGCGATGCCGAACTCGACGACCTCTACGACAAGGCGCTGTCGATCGTTGTGGACTCCGGGAAAACATCGATTTCCTACCTCCAGCGTCGCTTGCAGATCGGTTATAACCGCTCGGCGCGCATCATCGAGTCGATGGAACGCGAGGGAGCCCTTTCCAGCCCGGATCATCGCGGGATGCGCGAGATCATCGCGCCGCGAATCGACCCCCAGGATTGAGGTTCTGCCGGGCCCGCTATTTTTCGTGTGCACAGGGGCGCGATAGGCCATAGGGTTTCGGGATGGGAAGCCGTCCCCGGATCTGTTGCCGGACTTTATTGATCGTTGCATGCATAAGCCTTTCGGTCGGGGCGAGGGCTGCGCCCGACCGGGCCGCGACGGCCGTCGAGCTTGTGCAGGCCCGGTACGACGAGACCGCGACGCTTTCCGGCCGCTTCGTGCAGGAAGTTTCGCTCGGTGCGAGCGGTCGGGTGATCCGCTCCGAAGGAACCCTGAAATGTCACAAGCCGGGACGGATGCGCTGGGAATATGAGGGGCCGGATCCGCGGATCCTGATCGCAGACGGCAAGACCCTCTGGATTCATCAACCCGAGGACGCGCAGGTCCTGCGGGCACCCCTGGAACAAGCCTTCGCCTCGAGTACGCCGGTATCCTTCCTGTTTGGGGTGGCTCGTCTCGGGGAGGATTTTCGGGCGAAAATCCTGCCACCCGGCAGGAATGGTTCTCTGCGCCTCAAGCTGGAGCCCAAAGCACCCGACGCTCAGGGATCCAGCGGAGTGCTCGTGCTGGAGGTCGACCCGACCACCTACGACCTGCGCGCGGCCGTGGTGCGCGATCCTCTGGGGAATCAAACTCGAGTGGCTCTCGTGGATATCCGTCGCAACCTGACGCTGGACGAAAGTCTTTTTATCTTTGAGCGCCCCCCCGGCACCGATGTGCAGCAGGCGCCCTCGGGTCGATGAGGTCCCGGGCTTTCGGGGTTGGCGTCGCGCCGCGGCGCTTCGGGCTCGTCAGTCCCGTGGTAACGCTTCACCCCCGTGCGCATGGCGCATGGGAAGTCTCGGCCGGGCTGTCCGAGCTGCGCGAGGTGGCGCAAGCCGCCGACCATTCGGGTTATGATTTCCTGACAGCCAGCGAACACGTGGCGATGCCGACAGCCGCGGTAGGCACGCGCGGCGCTCGCTATTACGACCCGTTGGCGACACTCGGCTACCTGGCTGCGCTGACCAGCGAGATTCGACTTCTCCCGCACGTGGTGGTTTTGCCCTACGCGCATCCCATGGCGGTGGCCAAGCGCTACGGCACCCTCGATGCGCTCTCGCAGGGCCGTGTCCTTCTGGGCGTCGGGGTTGGCAGTCTGGAGGAGGAGTTTGAGTTGCTCGGCGTCGATTTCACGGCCCGGGGTGAGCGCTACGAGGAAGCATTGCGGGCGCTGCGAGTAGCTTTGGATGGCGAGACGCCCTCGTTTCACGGACGCTTTTTCGACTTCGAGGACTTTGTGATGGAGCCCCGCGCCGTGCAGGCAAGGGTGCCGCTGTGGCTGGGTGGGCGCAGTGAGCGATCTTTGCGGCGAGCTTTGCTGCTCGGTGAGGGGTGGATCCCGTTCGGTGTTTCGGCATCGCAGTTGCGAGGGTTTCTGGAGCGTGCCGAGGCGTCACCCGCCGCCCGGGCTCGCATGGAGCGCCGAGCCCCGGCTCTGGAAATTGTAGTCCAACCGGAGCATCCGTTGGATTTGCGTGGGCGCCAGTCGGTCCGGGGATGCCGCGAGATGTTGGAGGCTTATACGGAAATCGGGGTCACCGGGTTCAAACTTCGCTTTCGGGCAGATACCCTCAGGGAGTTCCTCGCCCAACTGGAAGTCTTCCGGCATGAAATTGCCGATCCGATGCGAGGGGCCGGACCAGACAAGGACTCGGGGGGATAGCGAATTGCCATCATTTGATGTGGTTTCGACCGTAGATATGCAGGAAGTCGCAAACGCGCTGCAGCAGGCGCGTCGCGAAGTTGAGCAGCGTTATGATTTCAAGGGCTCGAACACCGAAATCGAGCAGGATGACGAGGGGATCAAGATTACCTCATCGGATGACTACAAGGTGACGGCTGTCGTCGACGTCCTGCAGACCAAGCTGCTCAAGCGCGGCGTGGATCTCAAGTTTCTGGAGTACGAAAAGGCCGAACCCGCGGCCGGCGGTCGGGCTCGCCAGGTGGTGCGCATCCAGCAAGGGCTGGACAAGGAGGCTGCCAAGGAGGTGGTGAAGGCCATCAAGGCGGAAAAGCTCAAGGTACAAGCGCAAGTTCAGGATGATCAGGTCCGTGTCACGGGGAAAAAGCGCGACGAGTTGCAGTCGGTGATGGCCTTGCTCAAGGGACTCGACTTCCGTCGCCCGCTCCAATTCGTGAATCTGCGAGATTAGGAGTTTCGGGCCGAAATCGCAGACCGTTGACATGGGAGGTCCTGACCCCTAGTGTTCCGCGCCGACTGAGTTTTTTTTCGAACTCAAGCGCACGGACTTATGAGAAAAGCATTTCTGAACAAGCAGCAAAAATCCCTCCTCGAGATTCGCGGGCAGGTTCTTGCCGATATTTCTGATGACGCCAAGCAGGGTATGGGCGCGGAAAAGGACGATGGTCGAGATACCTATGACCTCGCCAGCGATGAGCGTGATCGCGATATCGGCATGATTCTTTCCAATCGCGATCGAGACAAACTCGCCCAGATCGATGGGGCTCTGACCCGGATCAACAAGGGTTCCTACGGCATCTGCGAGGAATGCGAGCTCGATATCGCCGAGGATCGCCTCAAGGCGCTTCCTTTCTCCCGCCTCTGCGTGATTTGTCAGGCGGACAAGGAGAAGGAGGCTCGCCAGACCCGTCGGCCGGACGAAGAACGCAGTTACCGCCGCATGGGTGGTGGCGAAGGCGACGAGGCGGGCGAGTAGCCGAATCGGGCGAGGCTCCACCCGCCGGGGTGTCGGAGCAGTTGTATGCGGATGTCACCGCAATTTTCGAGGCCGCCTTGCGAGGAGTCGATCCTTTCGGGCTGGTGCGGGGTTCTCTTCGAGTAAAAGAGGGCCTGCTTGTCGTCGGCAGTCCGACTCGAGGAGCCGTGCTTCCCCTGCGGAGTCTTTTTGTTGCCGGTGCCGGAAAGGCGTCGGCCGGGATGGCGGCAGCGGTGGCCAGTCGTGTGCCGGAGGCCCGCGGTCTTGTCATTCGGCCACCGGGAGGAGCGCCGAATCCCTCCGGCGGAATCAGGCAATTTGAGGGGAACCACCCCACGCCGGGCATGGAGAGTTTCCACGCGGCGGAAGCTTTGCTCGAGGCCGTGGCGCGGACCCCCGAGGATACCGACGTTCTGTTTCTTCTCTCGGGCGGTGCGTCGGCTCTTCTCTCCCAGCCTTGCCCCGGAATCTCACGCGACCAGAAAATGTCTTTCACCGAGCAGATGCTGCGCGCAGGTGCGCCGATCGGTCTTTTGAATCGCGCGAGGATGCGTCTGTCCGCCCTCAAGGGAGGGCGTTTCCTCGACAGGGTCGCCCCCCGCCGCGTGACGACGTTGGCGCTCTCGGACGTGCCGGGTGGGGCGAGGTGGGAAATTGGCTCGGGCCCGACCTGCTCGCCACCCAAGCGAATTTGGGCCGAGGACCTTCGCCCGGAGCTGCGGCGACTTCTTGGTGGTGAGGCACTCACGCCGGAGTTGGAGCAGCGGATGGGGCCGGGCGTGTCGCCTGCTGGCAGCGATTCGCCGGGGCCGTGGTTGTCGATCGGGGATAACACCCGAGCCCGGCAGGCTGCAGCTCGCGAGGCCAGACGTCGGCGCTACGGGACGCGCGTTTCCCGCTATCGTCTCCGGGGTGAAGCCTCGGTCGCGGCCGATCAGGTGCTTGCGGAGCTCGCAATTCAGCCCGAATCTGTCTCCTGCGTCGTTTTTGGGGGCGAAACGACAGTCGCGGTAGGGGATGCCTCGGGCTCCGGCGGGCGCAGTCAGGAGCTCGCTCTCGCGGCGGTCCCGGGGCTATCTGGGGGCGGATGGGTTCTCCTGGCGGCCGGAACTGACGGAGTCGACGGAGTCAGCGGGGCGGCCGGGGGCGTTGTTGGCCCGGGAACGTTGCCGTTTTTGGGCTCCCGCGCGGTGGCTGCGGGCCTGCGGGCGCACGATTCTGCAACGGTACTGGCAAAGGCGGGCGGGCCGCACGTGACAGGCCCGGCGGGGGGCGAGCGGTGTGA
>DLYX01000576.1 GCA_003447545.1 Deltaproteobacteria bacterium
AGACGGGAACTATGCCGAGGACGAAGAAACCGTTGCCTGGGCACACGAGCTTGAGCCCGACGAGCGCGATCTTCTCGCCAATGTCCGGTCCTTCGGTAGCCGCTCCGTCCATGAAGTCATGACACCGCGGGTCGATATCTTCTCGCTGCCCATCGATATCTCGGCAGATGATTTGATCGCCAAAGTCGACGAAGCGCGTTTTGCACGGATCCCGATCCGTCGCGACAATGACGAAGAGATCGCAGGGATCCTCTATGTAAAGGATTTACTCGGACGAAAGCTGGAAAATGATTTCGATCTCGAATCATTTTTGCACCCAGTCGAAATCGTGGCACCGGATACTCAAGTCGATACGGCCTTTCGCGAATTCAAGCGCCGGAAAACTCATCTCGCAATGGTCTTCGATGATCTTGGGAGTCTGATCGGGCTGGTTACAATGGAGGATCTTCTCGAAGAACTCTTCGGCGAGATTCGCGACGAAGGTGACGATCAGGAAATCCCCGACTACATCCGATCCGGGCACAACCTCCTCGTCTCTGGCCGGCTCCCGATTCAGGAGTTGGCGGAATTGATCGACAGGCCGATTGAATCCGATGGCTCGGCCAGCACGGTAGGCGGGCTGCTGATGGCAGAACTTGGTCGAATACCGCGCGTCGCCGAGACGGTCGAAATGGCGCAACTCCGATTCACGGTGGAACGTCGCGAAGGCACCGTCCTGCGGCGTGTCCGTGTGGAGCCTGTCGAATGAACATGATGCTGTGGATCTCTGCCTCGCTTGTGCTCGGCGGCTTCATCGCTCGAACTCTTGCGGTCTCCAAGGAGACCGCCTGCCTGCGTGGCCCGCGAACCGAATCGTGGAACGACATCCTTCAGGGTTCTTTCCTGATTGCCGAGGTTGCGACCGCCTCCGTCGCTTTGGGACTGGGTCTCCTCGCCTTTACGGCACTGGGGTCTACTGGTTTGATCATCACGATCCTGATGACACCGCTGACCCTCTTGATCGGCGATGGCCTCCCCCGTGCATTTACCCGCGACGGCCTGCAGGGAGATCAAATCTTCCGCGCCCTCGGTGCCTGGACGGGAGGTGCCCGTGAGCCGGATGGCCCTGCATGGAGCCGTTCCCAAATGTCCACCCTCCTCGCCAAGGACGCCTCCGAAGATGTTGGCGAAGAACGACAAATGATCCGTCGGGTCTTCGACTTCGCTGATGTTCAGGTCAAGGATGTGATGGTGCCCCTGGTCGATATCACGGCGCTACGCGAAGATTCTTCTGTGGCGCAGGCGATTCGTGTAGTGAAGCACCAAGGTCTTTCCCGGCTGCCCATCTTCCATGAGCGGATGCCAAATATCACCGGAATGATTCACGCATTCGACCTTCTCACCGCGCAGAACCAGCAGCGGGTGAAGGAGATCATGAAGCCCGTGACATTTGTTCCGGACATGATTCTGGCCAACGACGTTCTACGACGCATGCAAGCCGAGGGAGTGAATCTCGCGGTCGTGATCGACGAATATGGCGGCGCCATCGGCATCGTGGCGATGGAAGATCTCCTCGAAGAAGTCGTCGGCGAAATCGCTGACGAGTATGATCGCGAAAACGACCCCGTACAGGTTCAAACGAATGGCACCTGCCGCGTTCGAGCCAGGGCCGAAGTCAAGGAATTGAACGAACGTTTTCCATGGCGGCTACCCGAAGGGGATTATGAAACTCTGGGCGGTCTCTTGCTGAATCACTTCGAGCGGGTGCCATCGGTCGACGAGATCTGCGAACTCCCTTATGCAAGACTTCGTATTCTGAAAACGCGCGATCGATCTATCGAGGAGATTGAGGTCGAGAGCAAAGGAGTCGAAACGTGAGCCCGCAAAAACTACAAGCGCTTCTCGAGGACGTGCGCGACGGCAAACTCGATCCCGCCGAGGCGCTCCAGAACTTGAAATCTCTCCCCTTCGAAGACCTCGAGTTTGCTCGCGTCGACCACCACCGTGCTCTTCGCACAGGGGCTCCCGAAGTCATCTTCGGCGAGGGCAAGACCCCTGAACAAATTGTGGCAATCTCGAAGAGCCTGCACGCGACGAAGCAGAACGTCCTCGTCACCCGGATCTCCGACGAAGCTGCGCGAGCTGTTCAGGAGGAAATTCCCGAGGCGGAGTTTTTGCCAACACCGAGAATCGTGCGCATCCAGAACTACCGGCCGGACCCAGCCCCCATCGGAAAGATCCTCGTCATGGCCGCCGGCACCACAGATCTCCCGGTTGCCGAGGAAGCCATCGCAACACTCGAAGTCCTCGGGCACCCTGTCGAGCGCCTCTTCGATGTCGGTGTCGCCGGCCTGCACCGTCTCCTCGCATCCCACCAAACAATTGCCGATGCCAATGTCCTGATTGTCGCCGCCGGCATGGAGGGAGCGCTGCCCAGCGTAGTTGCGGGACTGGTCGAGCGTCCCGTAATCGGCGTGCCTACAAGCGTGGGTTATGGCGCCGCCATGAACGGGCTCACCGCTCTGTTCGGCATGCTGACTTCTTGCGCGGCCGGGATCAGTGTCGTCAATATCGACAACGGGTTCGGGGCAGCAATGGCAGCCGCCCAGATTAATACACCGAGGAACGATGGCCACACGGAAGGATAAAGCCGGACTCACGACGGGAAGAGCCCGCCGTGCGCTCAAAATGGGCACGATGACGACACAGGTCAGTGGCAACTACCTCGTGAATGCTCTCAAACGCCCTTTCCAGAGCGGCGACGAACGCGCCGAGGGAATCCTCGACACCCATCTGCGGAATGCGATGCTGATCGTCGAAGGCTCTCAGGAACTCCGCGGCACCTTCCTCAAGCTGATGCAGATGCTCAGCATGAGAAACGATATCCTCCCGACAGAAGTCCTTGAGGTTTTGTCAGTTGTACAGTCCGATGTTCCTCCCATGCCATTCGACATGATTCGCGAATGCGTCGAAGCGGAATTGGGCGGGAAGATCGACGATCTTTTTGGATCCTTCGAAGCTGAGGCCTTCGCCGCTGCCTCGCTCGGTCAAGTTCATCGAGGCACTCTCACCGACGGCACCCCGATCGTCGTGAAAGTGCAGTATCCGGGAGTGGAAAAGACTGTCGAGCAGGATCTGCGCAACCTCAAGACTTTGTTGCACACCTTCACCATGATCGGCCGTGACCTTTTTCGGCAACCCATCGATGCCGACGCTCTTCATCAGGAAATGGAAGAGCGCCTTGGCGAAGAACTCGACTACGAAAACGAGGCCCGAAACACCGACTGGTTTGCGGAGATGTTTGCTGACGATGACGAGATTCTGATTCCGCAGGTCTTCCACGAACTCTCCTCGCGCCGCGTTCTCACCCTAAGCTATATCGACGGCTACAAATTGGCCGACATCATGAAGCCGGGCATTGATCAGGACATCAAGGATTGGGTGGCCATCAAGTTTCAGCAGACGCTATGGCAGCAAATTCTCGAGTTCGGCGTCATCCATACCGACCCTCATCCCGGAAATTATCTGATCACCTATCATCCGCATATGGGCATCCTCGACTTTGGGTCAATCCGGGTGCTGGAAGAAGAGACCCGGCAAAGCTACGTCCGGCTTGCTCGCGGGATTCTGGATAATCGCCGTGATGAAAAGATTGCCGCCCTCGTTGCACTGGGCTACCTCGAGGCCTCCGACGACCCCACCTCAACGATCGAGGTTGTTGATTTGATCTTTGAACCCGCGACCCTCGACCGAGAGTACGATCCTCAGGAATACGGCTCCATCTCCCGAGCCATGAAGTCAGCCCAGCTGAGAATCGAGAGCGGCGTGTTCCGGTCTCCCCCGCCGCATAGCGTTTTTCTCGGGCGTGCGCTGGTGGGCTTGGACTCCTTCATCCAGATCCTAGGTACGCGAGCCAATTTCCACCGCCTCTTTCTCGAAGCTGTCGAACGCGCCGAGAGCCTCAGCGAGTTGGACTAGCGTCATGGGGCCGATCGTTGGTAGGTCGTCATCATGAGGATTGCTTACTTCGATGCCTTTTCCGGAATCGCAGGCGACATGGTGCTCGGGAGCCTGCTGGATCTCGGCTTGCCGCCGAGCGTCCTTGACGAACAGATCCAGAAGCTCGAAATGCCCGGCGTGGAAGTTCGGTGCCGCGAGGTTCATAAGAACGGAATTCGCGCCACGAAAGCAGACGTCTGGATTGGCGATCAAAAAGAAGAGCCTGGCACAGACCGTGGCGCGCATTCACATTCTCATGAGCATGCGCATACCAACCACCATTCCTATCGGGAGATTCACGAGCGCATCGTCGCGGCCAATCTGGGAGAGCAGACCACCGAGTATGCAACCCGCATCTTTCGTGCGCTCGCGGTGGCCGAGAGTCGCGTCCATGGCAAGGAACTCGACGATGTTCATTTTCATGAAGTCGGCGCATTTGATGCGATCGTGGACATCGTCGGCGTCTCTGCCGGGCTGGTTCACTTTGGTTTCGAGAAAATCTTCGTATCCCCGGTACCAGCGGGAAGCGGCTTCGTCCGGACCGACCATGGCCGGATGCCCGTTCCCGCACCTGCGACACTCGAACTCCTGCGAGGCCACCCGACGGTTCCCGGGGATGGAAATCATGAAATGGTGACGCCGACGGGAGCCGCCATCATTCAGGCGCTTGCTGAAACCACGCCGGCCCCACCCCTGTGCCCTCTGGAAATCGGCTACGGTGCGGGCGACCTGGATTTCAAAGATCGGCCGAACCTGCTCCGGCTGGTCGTTGCCGAAACGTCCCCCCCCTCTCAGCCGCTGGCACTGCCCCCTGACGATGGATCGCTGCAAACCGATCAGGTCCTGGTTCTCGAGGCCAATATCGACGATATGAATCCAGAATTTTTCGAGGCGGCGATGGCGAACCTCTTTGCCGCAGGCGCCCTCGATGTCACCCTCCAGCCGCAAACCATGAAACGAGGGCGCCCGGGTACCTGCATCACGGTTCTGGCGCCACCCCGACTGCAGGAAAGGCTGGAAACCATCCTTCTCAGCGAAACCTCGACCATCGGGGTCCGAAGCTGGATGGCGGCCCGCAAAATCCTGCCCCGCAGGCAGATCCATGTGGCAACAAGCTTTGGCACGATCGAAGCGAAAGTCGTGACGCTGCCGGGCGGTGAGCAGAGGGTCACCCCGGAGTATGCGGACTGTCAGCGCATTGCGGCGGAAAAAAAGATTCCCGTGAGCCGGATCTATGCAGCAGCCCTTCAGGCGGCACTGGATCAGGAAGGCTGAAACGCCCTCTTTTGTCACAAATTCGACCCTGCGATCGACAAGAATCTCTTATTCCGCAGCGACCTTCATGCTAAGTTGAAATACGGTGAAGATCGTCCAATCCATACCGGCCCTCTTTTTGATTGTGGCCCTCTCTGCCTGCAGCGCTCACCGCGGACTGCCGGGCTCGTCACCCTCGTGGGGGCCTGTAGATCTCCAACTCTCACCACAGGAAGAAGCTCTCGGCGAATTTCTCAAAGGTGAGGTGGCTCTGCGGAATGGAGATACCGATACAGCGCGGCGGGCTTTCGAGAAGGCGTCGACCCTCGACCCCGCAGAACCGCGACTACATGCCCGTCTGGCGCACTTGCTGATTCGCCGCGGAGAACTCGAGAAAGCCCTCCCCCACGCCCAGGCCGCCGTAGCGGGAAATCCCGACGATGAATTCAGCCGCACCCTGCTCGCCGGTGCTCTTGAGGGGATGGGAGCTCACGACGAAGCGGCCGTACACTATCGCGAAATCATCCGGCGTTCGCCCGAGATCCCCGAGCCCTATCTGATCCTCTCCGCTCTCCACAGAAAAACCGGGAACGAGGAAGCCGCACAACAAACGCTTGAAGCGCTGCTTCTGGCCGACCCCGATTCGATCATGGGTCATTATTATCTGGGCAGGCTCCACGCGGCCGCGGGGCGCCTGCCAGATTCCGAGGATCATTTCCGCGAAGCTCTTCGCAAGAATCCTCGTTCCACAATCGTACTTATCGACCTTGGCTTGGTGGAAGAGATGCAACAGCGCCCTCAGGCCGCCGCCAATATCTATCGGCGCGTCCTTATTCTGGACCCCGAAAACGCGATCGCGCGCGAAAGGCTGGCGGCTCTTCTCATCGATCAGAAAAAGTTCGACGAAGCACTCGAACATTTTCGCGCTCTCGAGCGTATCGAAGATGATCCCACCGAAACTCGAGTTAAAATTGCTCTCGTCTACCTGGATCAAGGGGATTACGACAGGGCCGCCACCGAGCTGGAGCTTGTGCTTCGGGCCTCCCCGGGAAGGCCCGAAGTGCATTATTATCTCGGCATCACATACTCCGAGCTAGGCGAGGTCGACACGGCCCGGGAGAACCTCCGAGCGATCCCGAAGGAAGCGACTATTTTTGCGGATGCGCAGTTGCAACTTGCCTACCTCGCCCAACAGCAAGGCGAAATCGAGGAGGCCGCCATCCATGCCGAGGCCGCTGTAGCCGCGCGGCCCGATGCCCCCGGATTGATGACCTACCGAATTGCCATCGAAAGGGATCGCGGCAATTTGCCGACGGCTATCGCCCTGGCCCAACAACTGAGCGACCAGCATCCCGAAAACGACCGCTATCAATTTACCCTTGGCGCGCTCCTCGACGCTTCCGGCGATCGCGTCGAGGCCGTGGTCACGATGCGCCGCGCCATCGCGCTGAACCCGCGAAATTCCGAAGCATTGAACTATCTCGGCTATACCTTTGCCGAGCAGGGGATCCATCTCGAAGAAGCTGAGTCCCTGATCTTGCGAGCACTCGCAGTCCAGCCCGAAGATGGTTTCTATCTCGACAGCCTGGGTTGGGTCTACTTCCAACAGGGCCGGTACGCTCGTGCCGTAGAAAAGCTGGAACTCGCTGTGGAGCTGACCGGGAATGACCCCACGATTCAGGAGCACCTCGGCGATGCCTATCGACGAATGGGCCGAGAGGCCGAAGCGAGGCGCATCTATCAGACAGCCGGCGATAGTGCCCCGTCCGAGCAACAGAGGCTGCGGATTCAAGACAAGCTTCGCACCAATGAGAGTGCCAATCGATCCCAAGATCAAAACCTCTGAGTGGCCAACCGTGCGACGACTTGCCTTAATTTTTCCTCTGATCTGCGCCCTCGGATGCAGTGCCGCGAGCATCCGGCCAACCACGGACTCCGGAGTGGCGGGCTCCTTTTCGGGAATCGCGACCAGCGATCTGATCGAAGCGCTCCGCGTGGCGGAGAAGGATTTACGCAGCATCGATGCTCTGGGAAAAGTCCGGATCGCGACTCCCGAGAACCGGCTTCGTGCATCGCAGGTGGTTATGGCGCGAGCCCCGGACGCCTTCCGTATCGAGGTCCTCGCGCCCTTCGGCATCAGCTACGCCGTCGCCACCGACGGAGAAACTCTCGCAGCGCTCTCGACGCAAGAAAATATCCTGTTTCGCGGTCCTCCCGACGAGCAAACCATCGCCGAAGTCATCGGAATCGCGCTATCCCCGCGGGACATGACCAGCCTTCTTCTCGGACGACCTCCAGTTCGTGCGGAAACATTGGCAAGTTCCTGGACATCCAACCGCCCCCTCGGCGATGCACCGCCGGGCGCGGACAGCCCGCTGGTTTTTCTCCACGCTGCGGATGGGGCGAACACCAGCATCGTGATCGGATTCACTCGAATGAGTCTGCGCCGGGAGCCCAAGATCGTCCCGGTCTCCTTTCAACGAATTGCCCGCAATGGCCAACAACTTCTAAGAGCGACATTTGAGGATTTCACCGAGGTCGACAAAGCCCTCATACCGCAACGTATTCGTATTCATGCCGCGGCCACAGATGCCGTCATCGAGTATTCGGAAGTCCAAGCCAACAAGCTACTGCCCCGGGCGACATTTCTGATTCCTACCCCTCCGGGCGCCACCGAAGAGTCTCTCCGCCCGAGCCCGCGATGAGGTGGCCCAAGGCCCTTGCTGCAATTTGCGCAAGCCTCGTTCTTCTCGGAAGCTGCGAATGGCTCTCGACCGAAAGGGCCGCCCGCGAGCGTTCCAACGAAATCCTCGCCCACTCTATTTTCAGCGACCCCAAGACTTTCAATCCGGTTCTGGTGACCGATGATACTTCCCGGCAAGCGCTCGCGCCGATTTTCGAAGGTTTGGTGCGCATCGATCCCAAAACGACACGCCCGGCGCCCGCTCTGGCCCGAACGTGGCGATCGATGGATGAGGGGCGGGTCTGGGTCTTCGAATTACGCCAGGATGTTGTCTGGCATGACGGGCGGCCCTTCACCTCCGCGGACGTCGTCTTCACGTTTGAAAC
>DLYX01000106.1 GCA_003447545.1 Deltaproteobacteria bacterium
GAGCGCGCTTTTCCGCAAAGGCTCGTGGTCCCTCACGAGCGTCTTCACTGGTAAAGACCTGTCCGAGAAGCGGACCCTGCATTTTCCAGGCGTCCTCTTCGACCATCCCTCGAGTGTCGCGAATGACCTGCTTGCTGGCCGCGACGGCCAACGGTGCATTCTCGGCGATCCTCTCGGCGAGACGCAAGGCCTCCGCCGCAGCCTCGCCGGGTGCGGCCAGTCGAGCCACCAGACCGAGAGCTTTGCCCTCTTCCGAAGTAATCGGATCCGAGGTCAGTGCCATCTCCATCGCAACCGCATAAGGCACCCGTGTCGGCAGGCGAAAGAGACCGCCGCCCGCGGCAAACAAGCCCTTGTTCACTTCGGGAATGCCGAGTTTCACACCCTCGGCAGCGACAATCAGATCGCAGGTCAGCGCGATCTCCAAGCCGCCGGCCAAAGCAAACCCTTCAACCGCGGCAATCAATGGCTTCTTGCTGCCATTGCGCAAAAATCCGTCGAAACCCTTCGGGGGTCCTTCGGTCGCAAATGCCTTGAGGTCCATTCCTGCGCTGAACCCGCCGCCGGCACCGGTCAGCACGATCGCCGTGATATCGACATCTGCGTCGGCGGCATCAATCGCCGTCACAAGCGCCACGCCAAGTTCGCTATTGATCGAATTTTTGGCCTTCGGACGGTTGAGGGTAATCAACCGCACTCGGCCATGCGTCTCCTGTAATAATACTTCTTCCATCAGAAACCGCCGATCACTTGGGGGGCATACGAATGCCGCCATCGACCCGTATGACCTCGGCATTCATATAATCGTTGGTAATCAACTCGACGACCATCGAGGCCAGCTCATCGCCACTTCCGAGGCGATGCGGGAAGAGCACATTCTTGCCCAAATTCGCCTTGAAAGCTTCCGATGCTTCGCCCTCGCCATAGATCGGCGTATCGATCAGGCCCGGAGCAATCGTATTGACGCGAATGCCGACCGCGGCCAGATCACGGGCCACCGGCAATGTCAGACCGACGACACCACCCTTGGAGGCCGAGTAGGCCGCCTGACCGATCTGTCCGTCAAAGGCGGCTACCGACGCAAGATTCACGATCGCGCCGCGCTGACCGTCTGCGTCGACGGTCTCCTGCTGCGACATCGCGGATGCCGCCAGTCGCATCACGTTGAAGGTACCGATCAGATTGACCTTGATCACAAACTCGAACTGGTCGAGAGGAAAGGGAACGCCCTGACGATTCACCGTCCGACAAGCGCTTCCCAACCCGGCCGCATTAAGCACACCGCGCAACGGCGCCAGCTCGAGAGCCGCTGCGACAGCCGCGCGGACCTGGTCTTCATTGGAAACGTCCGTCTTGACGAACGCGCCGTTGAGCTCAGCGGCAATCGCCTCGCCCTTCTCTTCGTTCAAATCACAAATCAGAGGTCGAGCGCCCTTGGCGGCAAGCTGCCGAGCGCTGGCGGCACCGATTCCCGACGCACCGCCGGTAATCAGAACAGATGCACCTTTGAGTTCCATATTGTCAGATCCTTTCGATGAGCGTTGCGTTGGCCATACCACCGCCTTCGCACATCACTTGCAGGCCGTATTTACCTTCGGACCGCTCCAATTCATTCAGGAGAGTCGCCATCAGCTTGGTGCCCGAGGCGCCCAGAGGATGTCCGAGAGCGATCGCACCACCGTTGGCATTGACCTTCTCGATATCGACATCGAATTTTTTCTGCCAGGCGAGTACCACCGAGGCGAAAGCTTCGTTGACTTCGAAGCGATCAATATCGGCAATCGAGAGCCCGGTCTTTTTGAGAAGCTTCTCGGTCGCCGGAATCGGGCCGTCGAGCATTTTGACTGGGTCCGAGCCAGCCACAGCAAAGGAGTGGAAACGCGCTCGCGGCTTGAGCCCGAGCTCCTTGGCCTTCTCGGCGCTCATGATCAGCACAGCCGAGGCACCATCACTGATCTGCGAGCTGTTGCCGGCGGTGATTCGTCCGTTTTCCTGGAAAGCCGGCTTCAAGCCGGAGAGAATTTCCGCAGTCGTGCCGGGACGGATCCCCTCGTCATCCTTGACGACAATTTCATTGCCATCAGGATCCACGACGGTGACCGGAACGATCTCGTTGGCAAAGCGCCCGCTATCTCGAGCCGCCTCGGCCCGCTGCTGTGAAAGTGCTCCGAAAGCGTCGAGGTCTTCGCGGGAGATCTTCCATTCGTCGGCGATCATGTCGGCACCAATCCCTTGCGGAGGCAGACCGGTATCCTTGTAGCGCTCCTGATGCTCCTTGGAGAAAGGAAATTCCATTCCCTTCACGATCGAGGCGCCCATGGGAACCTGGCTCATCACTTCAACGCCGGCAGCAATCACGACATCATAAGCCCCCGCGATGACGCCCTGCGCCGCAAAATGCATCGCCTGCTGCGAACTGCCGCATTGACGATCCACGGTGGTACCCGGAACCGACTCCGGCCATCCGGCCGAAAGCACCGCATTGCGGGCCACGTTGATCGACTGCGGTCCGACCTGCATCACACAGCCCATCACGACATCGTCCACAATTGCGGGGTCGAGATGGTTTCTCTCGGCGATGGCCTTGAGCACATGACCGGCCAGAGAGGCGGGGTGCTGGTCTTTCAATCTTCCATTGCGGCGGCCACCCGGAGTCCGGACGGCATCAATAATGACGGCTTCCTGCACGATAATTTCTCCTTTTTTTACGCGCCCCGGAGGTACCGCCAGTCGTCGGCGACCCTGTTCGGAAAAACATGGGACGTCATCTCGGGGTAATTCCCCGCATCATCCCTCGCAAGTTTGCCCGAAAAACCCTTTCGGCGACGCGTGAATCCGGACCTCGATTGAGGCGCGCCACAGCAAGGCGACCACAGGTCGATTGATTGAACTGCTGGCGCGATTATGAGACTCGTTCGCGAAGCCACAACAGAGAGGTGATGTCCATGAAAAGCATTTTCGTCCTATCCTTGAGCTTGGCCATGATGACCTCGAGCGCGGTCGCGACCGCTGCCGAGGAAAACGCCGGGTCGCCCGGCTACATCGAAAGCATCGAAACGGAAGCCACCTCCGGTGGCATCGCTCAGGAAGTCGATGCCACCGATGCTCAGGTCGCAGAACTGGAAGCAGACGGCTCCGTTCAGGGCGGCGTCTCACGCAAACGGGCGCAGCAACTCGAAGAGATCGTCGTCTCTGCACGACGCCGGGATGAACTCCTCGAAGAAACTCCTATTTCGGTCACCGCGATCGATGCCTCCACTTTTGAAGATGCTCAGATTACGCGCTTTGCCGAACTGCAGAATATCGTACCGAACCTGCGAATCGACACCGGCCGCAGCGGTCTGGGCGGAAGCCCTGTGATTCGCGGCGTTGTTCCCACCGAGTCCGGAAACCCCGGCGCGGGCACTTATATCGACGGCATCTTCCTGCAAGGCTCCGGCGCCTCGATCATGAACGTGGCTGACATCCAACAGCTGGAAGTCCTGCGCGGCCCGCAGGGCACTCTCTTCGGAAAGAATACTCTCGGCGGTGCAATCAACATCACCACCGTGGCACCCGGCCCCGACCTGGCGGGTTCGGTCTGGGTGCGCGCCGGAAATTACGAAACCGTAAAAACAAGATCCACACTGAATGTACCCATCAATATCGGCCCCCTGGACGGAAAGGTCTTTACCCGCTTCTCGGTCTCGACGGAAAATACCGGGGGGTACACCGACAATCTGGTCACCGGCCAGAACTACAATAATCGAGATGCCTATTGGCTGCTCGGCAAGATGCAGATCCTTCCCACCGAAGATCTCGAAATCAATCTGAATGGCAACTACTTCCACAGCAAGAGTCGTGGCGCGGGCGGCCGCTGCTTTGTGGTCGACGATGCGGTCGCCTCGCTCAAGGCTCAACTTGACGCTTCCAACCCGGATTTCTACGAGAAGTGTCGCGCGACCACCCCCTACACCTTCGGCACGCCGCTCAACACGTTCTATAATGGGCAGGACTACGGCGTCTGGGGCAGCATGGTCTACAACCTCGGCAGCATTGGCTTCATCGATGAGTTGAATGCCAAAGTTCTCGGCTCCTGGCGCGGGCGAGACAGCCGCAACCGCGAGGATGTGGACCTGACTTCAGATAACGTCGTCGAGCTTTCGGATGTTTCGATCGATGGATTCCCCGGAGAACCCTTCAGCGCAACTGCGTCGCTGATCGAGGCACAACTCTTCGGCGAAGCGTTTGACGGACGCCTCAGCGGCGTCGGCGGTTTTTTTGCTAGCTGGAACGATTCCAGCGTCGGCCGCCTCGTCAGAACACAGCTCGATCCGCCACCACCCGCCATGCAAACCCTGGCTCATCTCGGTGCCTTCACCTACGGCCCTGTCAAGCAGAGTGACAGCGATTGGGCCTTCTACGGTCAAGGGACCTGGGACGCTCTGGAGTGGCTGAGCCTCACCGGCGGCCTGCGCTATACAAACGAGACACGCGGCGTTACCCGTTCCAACATCTACCCGATCGGCGATTTGGCCAATATCGGAACCCCGACATGTATCCATGAACCTGATCAACCATGCGAGCAATCCGGGGACGTGACCTATTCCTCATGGACCCCGATGGGCAGCATCGAAGTTCTCGCTCCGGATGATCTTCTCGGCGACAGCCCGATCGATCATTTGATGGGCTACTTCACCTACGCCAAAGGCTTTTCGAGCGGTGGCCTGAATGCCGTGATCGGGGCCGGCGTCGAGCAGGGCAGCCTGGTGCCGTATGCCCCCTCCTTGGTCGACAACTTCGAAGTCGGCCTCAAAACCGTCGCTCTGGACCAACGCATGACCCTCAACCTCTCGTTCTTCTACATGCAGTACGACGATATGCAGGTGACGGCGAACCGATCGATCCCGTGTACGCCAACGCCCCCGGAGACCGAATGCGTGCCCCAGAACGAGCGCCTGATCCGCAACGCGGCTGCTTCGACCATGCGCGGCCTCGAAGCCGAGCTTACCATGCGCCCGATCGAGGGCTTGATGATCATGACCAATATCGGCGTTCTCGATTCTCGTTATGAGGAGTTCGAGGACGTTTGGGCACTGGATGCAACGACCCCCTACGATCGCGCGGGGGAGACATTCAACGGCGTACCGCAGTTCACCAGCTATTTCGCAGTGCAATATTCGCTACCGGTCAACCTGAAGCAGTCCTGGCTCAGCGGATGGCTGACGCCAAGGCTGGATTGGTCGTATCGCTCGAAGGTCCATAATACCTTTCCCGAGGACTCCTCGGGCCGCGTCCCGGGCTACAACCTGCTCAATGCCCGCCTCTCCTACGAATTCATGGATGACCAGGCGCAGATCGCCCTCTGGGGCCAGAACTTGACCAGCAGCAGCTATTTCAATGGCGGCGGCGGCACGACCGGGTTCTTTGGCTACTCGCAGCGCTACTATGCAGCGCCAGTGACCTTCGGCGGCGAGATCAGCTACCGATTCGACATCAGCTGACGCCTGCGGGACAGGAAACCCGCCCGGGCAGAACCTCTGCCCGGGCGGCTCGTCCCAGTACCGGAGGTGGGGCTCGAACCCACACTCAGTTGCCCGCAC
>DLYX01000306.1 GCA_003447545.1 Deltaproteobacteria bacterium
GGCAAACCGTGGAAGTCCTGCGGGGCGCCCATCCGACGAAGGCTCGGCATCGCCTTTTGCGGCAAATTCCATCGCGTCCTGACGGTCACTACCGCCGGGCACCGACACACCGGCGCGATCGCGCCTATCAGTGGCCTGCTCCGTCGACCGAATCGTATAGGATCGTGTTTCCCGCGATCCCGGGCGAGCGGCATAGCGGGCAAGCGACTCCTCCACGCGAGCCGAAACCTCGGAACCGCCGCTGGCGCCCCTCACCATCGAGGGGGAACTCTCCTGAGTCGACGCCACGTCGCCCCGCGTTTCCAGGGCGGCCGGTGCCTGAATTCCGTCCTCGAGAGCCTGGCGAATGGTGCGCAAAACCGCGCTATACACCTGGTCGCCATTGGCAAAACGAACTTCAACTTTACCCGGATGCACATTCACATCGACTTCTCCGGGAGGGAGCTCGAGAAAGAGCACGGCTGCCGGGTAGCGCCCCTGAGGCAGCAGGGCCCGATAAGCATCCAGAACCGCTCGCGTCAGGACTCGGTCCCGCACCACCCGGCCTCCCACGTAGGAAAGAATCGCCTTGGACTGCGGATAGCTCTTGCCCGCGCGCGAGACCCAACCCGTGACGCGAATCCCATGAGCCTCACCCGAACACGCCAGCATTTCGCCCGCTCGCGTCGCGCCCTGAACTTGGCGCAGCCGCTCTCCGGGATCAGCGACCGCGGGATGTCGAAATACCTCCCGCGCCCCGTGCGTCAAAGAAAAAGCCACCTCCGGGCGCGCGAGTGCGGCGCGCAACAACCAATCCGAGATATGGGCCAACTCTGTCTGGGCTGTGCGCAAGAACTTCCGCCGCGCCGGCACAGAGGCAAACAACTCCCTTACCGTGATCTTGGTCCCCTCGGGCACTCCTGCCGGCAAAACCTCCAGGACCTTCCCCTGCTGAACCCGAATACAGGTACCTTCAGCTGCGCGATTTTCGCAGGTCTCGATCGTGGTTTTCGAGATGGAGGAAATACTCGCCAACGCCTCGCCGCGGAAACCGTAACTGGCAATCCGCTCGATCTCGTCGATCTCGCGAAGCTTGCTCGTCGCATGGCGCAAGCAGGCCCGCTCCGCATCCGCACGCGCCATGCCCGAACCATCATCCTGCACGATGATTTCCTCCCGGCCCCCCTCGCGTACCGACACATCAATCCGTCGAGCGCCGGCATCCAGAGCGTTCTCCACCAGCTCTTTCACAATCGAAGCAGGCCTCTCGATCACCTCGCCTGCGGCAATCTGGTTCGCCACGACCGCCGATAAAATTTCAATGGAATTACCCAAACCACCGCACCTGCGCTTTGGTCCCGATCATCCGGAACTCGAACACTCCTCGTACCACCTGCCCCCCTCGTGCTACAAGTCGGATATGCCGGAAGACAAGCTGTCCGAAGCACTCGCCTACCAGAGAAAAATCAGCACACTCGAGGAAGCCAGATTGGCCTGCGAAGACTATCGCAAAGCCTCTCGTCGTATCGTCTTTACCAATGGGTGCTTCGATCTTCTCCACCCGGGCCATGTTCGCTACCTCGCAATGGCGCGCGCGCTCGGAGACATCCTGGTGGTCGGACTCAACGCAGACGCCAGTGTCCGACGGCTCAAGGGAGCATCCCGACCGCTACAAGGAGAGGCCGCTCGCGCCGAGGTACTCGCAGCTCTCGCCTGCGTCGGTCACGTAGTGATCTTCCCCGAGGACAATCCCCTGAATCTGATTCTCGCAACCAAACCGGACGTCCTGGCCAAAGGAGCGGATTGGGCGGCGGAGGAGATTATCGGAGGCACCGAGGTACGGGCATGGGGCGGTAAAGTTGCGAGAATTCAATTAGTCGAGGGGCATTCGACCTCCAACCTGGTCGAGAAGGCTCGCGACTGAGAGCCGGTGCGCCGCGACCCCAGCGGGGTCCACCCTCAGCGCAGGCAGGCGATCGCGTCGATCTCGAACAGAGCCCCTTTGGGCAATTCGCAAACCGCGACCGTCGCCCGAGCCGGGCGCGATTCGCCGAGAAACTCGGCGTAAATCTCGTTCACAACAGCGAAATCGCTCATCTGAACCAGATAGAGAGTCGTCTTGGTCACATCGCCAAAGCTGGCGCCCGACGCCTTGAGCACTGCTGATAAATTGAGCAGGGCCTGCCGGGTCTCGGCCGCGACCCCTCCCTCAACCAGAGCGCCATCCTCCGGGGACAATCCGATCTGTCCCGAACAGAAAATCATGCCGCCGGCGGCAGTCGCTTGCGCATAGGGGCCGATGGCTGCGGGGGCCGCCGGAGTCGAAACCGATTCTACGATACTCATAAGATTCCTTTCCTCAGGCGGATCAGGCGCGAATACGCTCCACCGAGATCACGCCCTTGAGCTTGGTCAATCGACGGATCAACCGAGCCAGATCATCTATGTTCTCGACCAGGACTTCGAAGGTATTGATCGCCTTCCCGTCCTCGATCGCCCGGGATTCAGCCTTACGGATATTGATTCCGGCAGCGGCAATGGCCCGCGAGATTCCGGCCAACTGACCGCGCTCATCCACACAGGCGACTTCAATCTTCACGGGTCGATTCGCAGTGGTCTCGGTGTCCCAGACGCAGTCCACGCGACGCAGGGGATCAGCTTCCAACACGCGCGAGCATACGGTGGCATGCACCGTCACGCCTCGTCCACGGGTCAGAAAACCAGCGATTCGCTCTCCGGGGATCGGGTCGCAACAACGCGCAAATCGAACCAGCACATCCGGCAGACTGGAAACGCGCACACCGCCTTCCGCCGACCGACGACTGACGGACCGGATCATTCGCTCGAGTCGACCCGGTTCTACCGGATGGTCGAGGTCCGCCTCGGGATCAATCTCTGCCAGGATCTCCCGGGAAGTCATCCGGCCGTAACCCACCTGCGCGATCAGACTATCGGCGTCTTTTTGCTCAAGCCCCTCGGCGACCCGCGCCAGGACGCCCTCCCGCAGAAGTCGCCCCAAATCGAGTCCGACCCGGACGAGGTCGCGGGTCA
>DLYX01000081.1 GCA_003447545.1 Deltaproteobacteria bacterium
GCCGAAGCGACCGAGATGGTCGAGGCCGCCAAGGATGCGGACCGCGTGTTGGTCGAGGCGTTTCATTACCGCTACCACCCGCTCTTTGCGCGCGTGCTCGACATCATCGCCAGCGGGGTCCTCGGCCCTCTGCAGGAGCTGGAGGCATCTTTTCTGGTTCCGGTCGAAGACCGCAGCAACTTCCGCTGGCAGCCGGGCCGGGGCGACGGCGCCCTGATGGACCTTGGCTGCTACCCGCTGCATTGGGTGCGCACCGTGACCGGCGAGGAACCCGAGATCCTCGAGGCTCACGCCGAGGCCGATGCGGGCGGCACGGACGCGGCCATGAGCGCCCGGCTATCCTTTCCCGGCGGTGCCTCGGCCCGGATTCATTGCGATATGCAGGCCGATGTTCGCTTCGAGGCCGCATTATCCGTGCACGGTCGCGACGGTACGCTGCGCGTCCTGAATCCGCTGGCCCCGCATCTCGGTCACAAATTGACGCTGGAGACCGCCGACAACAAGCTGACCGAGTCGATTTCGGGCCAGACCACCTACACCCATCAACTGGAGCATTTTCTCGCCGCCTGCCGGGGGCAAAAAGATGCCTGCCCTACTTCGGGCCTCGACAGCGTGGGGAATATGCGGGCAATCGATGCCATCTATGCCGCTGCGGGACTGCCCCCACGACAGCGTCCGTGAGAGGACTCAACATCGGGAGGAATCCCAGCTATGAAAAGAGGGTCATGAAAATACAAAATCTCTTTTCAATCGAAGGCAAAGTTGCATTGATCACCGGCGGATCACGCGGCATCGGCGAAATGATCGCCGCGGGATTTCTGGCCAATGGCGCCAAGGTCTACATCAGCGCCCGCAAAGCCGAGGTCTGCGATGCCACCGCCAAACGACTCAGCGAGCAATTCGGCGGCGAATGCATCTCGGTTCCCGCGGACGCCTCGACCGTCGAGGGCTGCGAGGCGCTGGCAGGCGAGATCAAGAAACGCGAGTCTCGCCTCGACATTCTGGTCAACAATGCCGGTGCTTCCTGGGGTGCCCCCCTCGAGGAGTTCCCTGAAGTCGGCTGGGACAAGGTGATGGATATCAACGTCAAGGGCGTTTTCTTCCTCACGCAGAAACTGCTGCCCCTGCTCGAAGCCGGTGCCACCAGCGAGGATCCGTCGCGGGTGATCAACGTCGGTTCGATCGACGGCCTCAGCACACCCGCCTTCGAGACCTTCTCGTATGGTCCTTCGAAAGCCGCGGTTCATCACCTGACGCGCGTGCTCTCGGCGCACCTCGTCAAACGAAACGTCATCTGCAACGCGATCGCGCCGGGGCCCTTCCCCACGTGGATGCTCAGCACCGGGGTCGGTGGCGGCGGCGATGTCGAAAATACGGATTGGGATGCGGTAGCGCGAACCAACCCACGCCAACGAGTCGGCACGGCCGAAGATATCGCGGGACTCGCGATCTTTCTTTCGTCGCGCGCCGGTTCCTTCACGGTGGGGGAAGTCATCACGTGTGACGGCGGGGTCCTGATCAACCGCTAAAAGGGTCGGCGTCGCGGCCGTCTCTATCGTCTCGGTCACGGCGCCTGCCTTGGGGACATCATCTATGGGAAAACTCGTTTTCGCAGCCTGGGTCGCTACCGTGCTCTTGTCATGGGCCGTCCTTGGACCCTATCTCGGCTATTTGATCGAGGGGTACGACAGCAGCCAATTGGGCAAGGTGCCGCTGGTCCTTCTGCTGGTATGCGTTCTCGGGTCTGTGGCCGGCACGGTCGCATGGGCGCGCAAACTCCGGAATCGTCAGACCGAAAGCACCGCCAGCCCGCAACGGCGAGTTCTTCTCGGCTCGCTCGGCACCGCCAGCGGTCTGGCCGCTACCCTGGGTGCGGCCATCGCACCCAATTCCCGATGGTACTCGACCACCGTCAAAAATATCTTCCTTCCAAGCCCCTCCTACAAGGCCGATCGCTACCACTCGGATTGGGAGGGAACGCAGATCGCGGCATATCGCCGCCTCGGACGAACCGAAGCCATGGTTTCGGATATCTCGATCGGTACTGGTTCCTCGAGCGGCGGTCGGATGACGCCCGCGATTGCCCGCGAAGCGATCGAGAGGGGCATGAACTACTTCGATACCGCCCCGGACTATTCCGAAACGGGGTCCGAGACCGTGCTCGCCGAGGCCATGAAAGGATATCGCGAGCAAATTTTTCTCGCGACCAAATTCTGCACCACCAGCGGTCACCTCGGGCCCGGCACCTCCGTCCGGGACTATATGGCGGCGGTGGAAGGCAGCCTCCAACGACTGCAGACCGACTACGTTGACCTGGTGCATATCCACTCGTGCAATACGGTCGAGCGGCTTATGGACGAGAACGTTCACGAGGCCTTCGATCGCTTGCGCGATCAGGGAAAGGCAAAATTCCTCGGGGTCTCGACCCATACGCCCGATCTCGAGCCGGTCGCGCGCGCCGCTATCGAAAGCGACCGTTTCGACGTTCTGATGCTGGCCTATCATCACGGCGCCTGGCCGA
>DLYX01000322.1 GCA_003447545.1 Deltaproteobacteria bacterium
AACCCGAACCCGCACGTAGGATTCGGCATTGGAGAGCACTTCTGCCTGGGCGCGCACCTGGCGCGGCTGGAGTTGCGCGTGATCTTCGAGGAGCTGTCTGCGCGGTTGGAGTCGGTGGAGCTTGCTGGCCCGGTCGAGCGAATGCGCTCGAGCTTTCTTGGCGGTGTAAAGCGAATGCCCCTGCGCTACCGGCTGCGGCCCGGCAGGCGCGCGCGCCGCACCCGAGCTTGAAGCTTCAGTTCAGGTCGATCGCGAATTCGCGCAGGATCTTCAGGGGCACGACTTCGAGCGCCCTTTGGTGGGTCCTGGTCAGCCACACCCGAGGAGCCGCCTTGTTCTGTTGCGCCTCGAGCCACCGTGCGGCACATAGGCACCAGCGATCTCCGGGTTTGAGACCGGGGAAGCCAAACTCGGGTCGCGGCGTCGAGAGGTCGTTGCCGCGGAGGCGCGAGAAGTCGAGGAACTCTGCCGTCAGCTCGACGCACACAGTGTGGGAGCCCCCATCGAGTTTGCTGGTATTACAACATCCGTCGCGGAAAAATCCGGTCAGAGGATTGTGGCTGCAGTCCTCGAGGGGTTCTCCAAAAACATTGGTCGATTGATCAATCTGCTCTTCTGACACAGGGCTCTCCTTAGCGTGAAATTTCCGTCGTGTCAGCCGACCTGAGTGCGTCTCCCTTGCCTTTGGCGTCCCGACCGCAAAACTTCCTCTCGAAAGGTCGCCCCGAGCGGATCGCCCCGCCTCCGATTCGCCGGGCTGTGGCTATGGCGCGGGTATCGTGGTCGCCGGCGGCAGCAGAGGCGCAACGGGCGGATCGAGAAACGGTCGTTGGGCGAAGTTCTCGCCAAAGTAGAATTTTTGCACTGCGGTCGCCGCGTTGCCGATCGAGGCGAGGTCGGGGCCTCCGCCGGGCCCCGAAGTATTGCTGAGCGCGTTTTGTGCATCTGCCAGCGCGGCGACACCGCGATCATAGGTCATATGATCCCAG
This sequence comes from Deltaproteobacteria bacterium, assembly GCA_003447545.1. Lineage (GTDB taxonomy): Bacteria > Desulfobacterota > Binatia > UBA12015 > UBA12015 > UBA12015. Next base: position 990 of record DLYX01000322.1, read on the forward strand.
TTATGCCCCGGGATGTTGCAAGCGACGGTTTCGATCGCGCGGGCTGCGGCGCCAACCACAAGCCTCCATTCCGGTTCTGTCGCGCAAGATGCGGGCCTCTCGCAGAGCACCTTCATGAAGGCATTGACCAGCTCGTCGATTTCGGTGCGAAAGAAGCCTCCTTTTCCTGCTTCGGATTGGAACTCCGAGCAGAGAGCATGGTTCACCGCGACATTCTCGTGTACTTTCTGCCAGATTTTTTTTCCTCGGGACACTGCGGTGGCGAAGCGTGCCTGGTCGGGTTCATTGTGCCAGACGCGCACATCAAGCCCCATGGAGAGCCAGGTGATGGGGCCGAGGACCAATTTGTGGCGGTTCGGGTTTTCGATCCGGATATTTCCGTCCGCGAGCGGGATATCCTTGAAGAGGACCGGATTCTGATCGGTATTTACCGGGACGGACCAAGGTAGACTGAGGATCGATCCCGAGACGTGGCTCTGCTGCCATTGACCGAAGCCGAGAGCACACGAATCACGAGAAAACTCGTTCATGACAAGGCCGATCACGGCATCGGCCGCAGACGAGTTGAGTACCGGAAACTGCCGGCCTCGTTGGCTATCCGTCGCCCAGGAGGAGACCGCGGGCAGGTAGTCTGTCGACCCGCGGACGACCGGCAAGCCGACCTCGTAGCCCAGCGGAAGGAGGCCCCGTTGGTTCCAGATGAAGTTCTCGCTCTGGTAGGCGCTGGCAATGAAGTAATCGAGGAAATGGCGGGGATCAGAACCCTCAGGAAGGCATTGGTAGAACCAGTCGGCAAATATCGCCAGAGTATTGATCTGGTGCACCGGGCCGGTGAACCGGGAGTCCTCGAGCAGGGTTTGGATTCCACCTACCGGTTCCTCCTTCACGGTATCGGAAATTGAGGTGTCCCAGTCGAGCTTGCGAAGGAGATCGGTGGTCTTCGCATTGTTGGTGTCGATTGAGGAGTCGGAGGATCCGCAACTGGCAAGTTGAAATGCGGCGAGAATACAGGCGAGAGATTTGGCGATTCTTTGCATGAATATACTTTCCCCTGACGACGGAACAGATTTGGTGAGTATCCCCGGCAGGCGTTGGATAGGCGCGGCATCCCGCGAGTAATGGGCTGTTTCAGGAGCCGGCGATGTATTGCTGGTAGACCCCCCACGGCCACAGAATGGAGTTGGTGAGCGCCGTCGCAAAAGGGAGTTCTTCGACGATCAGAAAGAGAAGGAAAAAAACGAAAATTCCACCCGTGTAGATACGCCAGATCAGTCCGAACATTTTACTTCTCCTGACTTTCGTTTGGTACTGCGGAAAGCTGTCGAGAACTGCGCGAAGTCCCGACAGTGTCTCGTCCGCGGCTACTGATACGGCACGGGCCATCGGATTTCAGAGAATCGCTGTTTTGCATGTGAGATGTTCTTTCAATCGAGGACAATTGAACAATCGATTGCCTGGACGTCCGGGATGCAACACGATTCGCTGGTGGTTGCGTCTCCCTTGCATCCAGAGTTTTCGATGAGGTAGTTCTGCGCGCTTGGCGACATTTCAAAACTCCAAGCCCGGACGCCCGCCTGCAGAAGCACGGCATAACGCTCCTCGCCTCCCCAGAGGCTGGGGTCGGAGCGGATGAGAAAACAATCGCCGCAGAGCCCGTCGAGCGTGCCATGTCCAAGTGCCATCGCCGCCTTTACGGTTCGAGTGCCGCCGTCG
>DLYX01000337.1 GCA_003447545.1 Deltaproteobacteria bacterium
AACCCGACCGATTTCTCGAGCCATCCAAGGAGATCCTCAACCCCCTGGAGCTGGAATTTGGTCTGGGGATGCCGGTAAACCAGTATGCGCTTTTGGAAAGCGCCTTGCGTCATGCCCAAGGTGAGAGCGTCGAGGAGAACCGCCGGGCGCTTGGGGAACTGTATTCCGGCATGAGCAAGGTTGCCTCGGGTAATCCCGAAGCCTGGGTGCAGGAAGAGCTCTCGCCAGAAGAAATTTCCACGCCCTCCGCGAAGAACCGGATGCTCGCGTTTCCCTATACGAAGCGTCACAATTCGCAGTGGAACGTGGATCAAGCGGCTTGCCTGATCCTTTGTTCCCTCAAAGTGGCGCGAGAGCTGGGCCTTGCGGAGGATCGGTTTCTGTTTCCTCTGGCGGCGGCCGAGTCGAATCATATGGTTTCTCTGGTCGAGCGCGGGGCACTCGACCGTTGCTTCGGCTTTCAACTGGCGGGTGCTGCTGCACTGCGTTCCGCCGGATTGTCGATCGAGGACGTGCAACGCTTCGAACTCTACAGCTGCTTCCCCGTGGCGGTTCGGAGCCAGATGCGTGAGCTCGAAGTTCCGTCCGGTGCCGAGGTCACTCAATGTGGTGGCATGGCCTATGCCGGCGGGCCGTTGAACAATTTCACATTTCAGGGCCTGGTCCGGATGGTCGCCCAATTACGCGAAAACCCCGGCGAGATCGGTCTGGTTACGTCCGTGAGCGGTATGCTGACCAAGCAGGGCGTGACCTTATGGTCGACCAAGGCACCCGAACGCCCCTTCGAGTTCACGGATGTGTCGGAGGAAGTTGCCTCGCAGATGCCCGTCTACGAAGTTGTCAGGGACTACAAGGGCCCGGCGATCATTTCCGCAGCCACCGTGCAGTTCTCCGGCGAAGCCGGCGGGAATGCAATCTTCGTATGTGATTTGCCGGATCAACGACGGACTCTCGCGATCTCATCGGACGAGGCGGTGATGGCGACCGTCCAGCACGAAGAGGTCTGCGGTCGTCCCATCGAAATTTCGGGAAACGTTGCGACCTTTTCCTGAAAGTCGTTCGTGAAGCGTCGCAATCGCTTCGTCAGGAAAAAACTACTCGCCCAGGGGTGATGTGAGCATCTGCCAGGGTGTCGTCACAAAACGATCCCGGGCGTCTCGCTCGGCGCCGCTGGCCAAGGTTATGGGAAGCGATACCCCATAGAAAATGGCACCCGAGATCGTGGCGAGCAGCAGGGTCGGTCGTCCGACGAGCAGGTCGAGAGCGATTCCTCCTGCTCTGGAACCTTCGCTGGTGGCGCTGGAATCGTCGGCAAGGGCTGCCGAAGGCGCGAACGCGAGGGCGAGGGCGAAGAGAGATGCGGCAAAGATTCTTGTCAATTTCTTGAACATATCGTTTCCTCCAAGTCGGTGGGTATCAGGTTACCGGAGAGAGGTCGACAGCATCTCTGCCTGAGAGCAATCAGGCAGCGGAGGAAAGCTTCCCGGAAGGGTGATTCAGAATCTCGTCCATGGCCTCGTGCCGGAATGCAAAAATCTTGGCGAGGTCGGCTCGAACCAGCCAGCCGGCGACAATTTCGCCGAGACCCCCGAGCGGCAATCGATAACGAATATGATCGCGAACAATCGTACCGCCCGGTACCTCCTCGAATTGATGAGTATGGTGCCAGAGGGAGTATGGACCGCTCTCCTGCACGTCGGAGAATTCAGTTTCGGGAGACCACCCGCGGATGACCGTGCGCCATTTCACAGGGATACCGTGGAGCGTCAGTTGGTAGCGAATCCGGCTTCCCGAATCGAGACTGCCCTCAGGACATTCGAGAATCTTGAAATTGAGGAATTTCGGAGTCAGCTTCTCCAGATTGCCCGGATCCGCGAAGAATTCGAAGACTTCTGTTCGCGGTTTCTCGATAAATTGCTCCCGAAGAATCTCGTAGCTATCCGCGGATACAATCTCGGCCAGAGCGGTCTCCAGTGTCGGGTAGCGGAAGCTGAAACCGGTCTCGGCGATGGCCTTGCTGTCAACGCGTGTACTGGCGAGCATCAAGTTCGCGAGCTCTCCGAACACGGCTCGCATCGCAATGGCAGGCACCGGGACAACGGCGGGGCGATGCAAAACTCGCCCCAAAGTTTTGGTGAACTCCAGATTGCGAACAGGATTGGGCGCGGTCGCGTTCCATGAGCCTTCGATCTCCTCATGCTCGACGACGTGCTTGAGCATTGCCACGACATCGTCGAGATGAATCCAGCTCATCCATTGCCGGCCAGATCCCAGTCGCCCACCGGCTCCCATCCGGAAGATCGGCAGAATCGGTCCCAGCATCCCGCCATCGGGGGCGAGCACGAGGCCGATTCGCAATGTGGCTACGCGCAAGCCATGCTTTTGCGCACCAAACGCCTCGGCTTCCCAATCGGCGCAGAGTTTGTCGAGGAACCCGGTGCCGGCGGCCGCTGTTTCGGAGAGAGTTTCCTCGCCCCGATCGCCGTAAAATCCTATGGCCGAGGCGTTGATCAAATTCCTTGGTCGTTGCTCTTCGGGGACCTCGGCAATCGCTTTGACCAGAGCCCTCGTCGTCTCGATTCGGGAGTCCACGAGGTCTTTTTTTCGGCTTTCGGACCAGCGTTTGCCTGCAATATTCTCTCCGGCCAAATGAATGACGGTATCGAACCCTGCGAGCGTATTGCTTTCGATCGCTTCCGGGTTCCAGCCGGCGATATGGCAACGAGCGGAAATGCGTCCGCCCACCGCGGCGGGGCGCCGTGTCCAGCAGGTGACCTCATGTCCGGAGATGGACAGGAGACGGGAAAGAGGGTTGCCGATTTGGCCGGTGGCTCCGGTGATGAGAATTTTCATGGAGGATTGTCTTTCTTGCGGACCCAGCCGTTGCGGGCCGGTTGCTGCTAGTGAACGGTTTCTTCGCCTCGCGCCAGGATCTCGGAAATATGGCTGGAGGTCTCGAGGACTTCGTCAAGGATCGCGATGGATTCCCAATTCATCGCGAATCCACGGAAGGCGCTCGTCGACAAGGCCATGAAGGGTTCCAGAAGTTCGTCGACGGAATGCGCTTTCTCGATACGAACTCGAATTTCATCGAAGAAAACCAATTGATCTTTTTCTCCCGCGTCGCGCACCGCGTCGCAGAGCATCTGCAACCGTGGCACGATATCGCGGTGTGCGGATTCCAGCGCGTCGAATGATGTCATCAAAGGCTCCTTTGGCTCAGTAGGGGAAGTAAGCGGGCCAGATGAGGGCATCCAGAACCACGGTCTGGAGGCCAAAGCCGAGGGCCCCCGCTATGGCCCACGTTCGTCCCCGATCGTTTGGTTTGGCGCCCAGCAGGGCAAAGAAGAGAAAGATCGTGCCGATGGCGACCGAATAGAGGCTCGCGCAGATCAGCGCCCACAGGACCGGCCCCGGGTTTTCGACCATGGCATTCGTGAGAGGGAGCCAAAGAGCGGAAGGAATCAGTATGGCTGCGTAGATCCAGTTGAACCCCGCGTAGCTGAAGCGCCCGAAGAGTCGGGTTTCTGCAGGATCCATCCGACGGTAGATATAGTGAGAGAAAAGGAAGTAGCCGGTTGCCGCCACGAACATATTTGCTGTGTAGATGGGCTGCAGGTGGCTGGGGACCCCGCCCCACACAGAGCCTGTTGCGGGCGCATCAAGCGCGCCAAGGACGTAGCTCAATAGAACAGCCGTGCCCCCCAC
>DLYX01000100.1 GCA_003447545.1 Deltaproteobacteria bacterium
TCCCTGAATCAACTGACCTCGCTGCATCAGCGTGTATGTTTCGATCTCGGCGGTCGAGACCTTGGACTGCGAACAATAATTGCAATCCTCGGGGCAAAGACCCGACCGCGCATTTTGAAGCATGCAGATCTTGACCCCGCGCCCCCAGCGCTTCTCCCGAATCCGGAGTGCGGCCGCCAGCAGATCTTCCATTTCTTCCAAGGGGGTGCTCAAAATTCGATGTGCCTCCTCGCGGGTGGGAATTCCCCCGGCGAGCACACGGTCCGCCAAATCGGAGAAAAAGCTGCCGGTTCCCGAAGGAGTTTCAGTCTCTGAAGAAATTTGAGTCTGCATACGGAACCAAAGGTACCAAATAAGAAGCGTGGTTCAATTCAGCTCCCGGAATCCCCGAATCCGCCAATTCACCAGCCGGCGCCAGCGCCAAACAAGCCCCGAGGTGGCCAAGGGTGGGGCAGGATGAACGGACTCGATCGACTGGGGGTTTCGCCCGAGGATTTCTGCGGAAACCCGGAAAAACCCTCAAATCCGGCAATATAACGCACTCCGCAAGGAGTTCGCTTTATGGATCGAACGAACGACGGGATGAAAGTTTGACTCAATTCGGATTTGAGGGGTTGCGCACCGGACGGCTTCGGTCGTAAGCTTGTGGCATCGTAATGAGGCGTCGCAAGGCTCCTGCCCCCACAACTCGTTTAAACACAACCACCTCAGGACGAAACGAATGAAATTTGGCATACCGCATCGGGACCCATCCGCAGCGAAGCGGGGAAGGACGACCTATGGCATCGGGTTGGTTCTGCTGGGCTTGCTCCTCGCGGTTCCCGCCCAGCAAGCATCTGCCCTCGCCCTGAAGGCGGACGCCACCCTGATTCCAGATCCAACCGGTGGCCAAATCTCGGGCGAAGTGACTTTCGACCTCCCTCAGAGAGTGCGCATCGGCGACACCACCTTCAAGATCTGCCAGACAGACAAAACGCTTTGCGGTCGAACCCATACCTGCACCCTCAATCCGCAAAACTCTACCGACCCGAGGGCCAACGGCAATATCAAATTGTTGCTGAGAGCCTCCCGCGGAACGAAGATCGGGGGCGTATTTGTCGGCGCCGTCACCGCCGGTGCGGGATGGCTGCTTCTGGAAGCTGGTTGTGATGGGGATCCATCAACAGCGGATGCATTTCAGGGGGACCTTGCATCGATCTTTGCCGAAGTCGCGATCATCGCGGCTCAGGCTCTGGATTCGAATCATGGGCATCCCGACGGGATCACGATCAAGGAAGAATTGAAGGATCGCTTTCAGATTGCTGCATGCCGCGACAATGTCGAGTTCAAGATCCTGGATTTTCACGGCTATCAGGTCAACAACCGTGGCGGCAGTGCGACAGGACTGGCAAGTGCCAAGGTCAAACTGATCTTCCCAAAAGTTGCTGACCCCCCCCCCCGCTCGAGAGTTCATCTTTCGGCGCCCATCGAGACGGCAGGACACCTTGAACATCCCTGCATCCTTCGAGGTGGCGCGTTCTTCGCGTCAGACCGGCTTGTCGCCGCAAACGCTGGCGCGTTCCATCACCCGGGCCTGCGGCCAATAATCGCTGCTCGCGTAGTGCTGCAACGAGCGGTTGTCCCAGAAAACAACGGTGCCAGGCTCCCATCGAATCCGGACCTGATACTCCGGATAGTCTGCGTGAGCACAGAGCTCCTTGAGGATATCCTCACTCTCCCGAGAGGAAAGCCCGATGATTTCCCGGGTGAAAATCGAGTTCACAAAAAGGCACCGCTTGCCGGTTTCGGGGTGTGTTCGCACCACAGGATGCTCGACCACGGGATAGAGAGCACGCATCTCGGCCGCCTTGTCCTCGGGAACGTTGTGGCCGAAGGCCTTCATATAGTCATGCCTGGCGGTCAGGCCATCGATGCGCGACCGTAGCTCCGGGTCCAAACCTTCGTATACCGCATTCATATCGCAAAAGAGGGTGTCACCCCCGACGTCCGGAACTTCAACCGCTCGCAGAACCGCACCCAGGGAAGGGCACTCTCGCCAGGTCACGTCATGATGCCATTGGTTTTCGTAGCCACTGACATCGGGGCCCTTCTCGAAACGGACCAGCTCCGGCTCCTCCGGGTTGGGCGGAATGAAGGGGTGGATTTCCAGATCTCCAAAAAGTCTTGCAAAACCTGCATGCTCGGCTGATGTGAGGGTCTGTTCGCGAAAAACGATGACCTTGAAGGCACAGAGCGCATCGCGGATCTCCGATACCTGATCCGGCGCCAGATCGGGTCCGATGGAGATGCCGTGAATTTCCGCTCCCAAAGTGACCCCGAGAGCTTTCGTATCAAAACCCCTGAACCTGAGGGCCGCCAGGCGTTCGCGCTCGGCCGCCAGATGACTGCATGGGCCGATCCAGCGGCCATCGTCCGACATGCGGACTCTGGTAGCCGGAAGAACCGCGCTCGGGTCCTTGTCCGCTACGATTTCCTGGGCCGGCTTTGCCATAATCCGTTCTCCTTTTGGCTCCCGAACCCGCGACCGATCATCGGGCGCCCGGGCAAAAACTACCCCGTCAACAACTTCAAGAGATCTGTTGCATCCAGCATCAATCTCGCATCAGGCTGCTTTGAGCAAGTCCGGACGCCGCGGCGGCCAATTCGAAATCGAGCTCCGTCAAGCCACCAGCGTCGTGTGTCTGCAGTTCGATGACCACCCGATTGTACACATTGCTCCACTCCGGGTGGTGATCCATTTTTTCCGCAATCAGGGCCACCTGTGCCATGAAGCCGAACGCCATCACGAAGTTCGTAAACGTGAACTCGCGATGCAAGCGTCCCGAGCGCAGTTCCCATGCGGGCAGCTCTCCCAACTTTTGCTCCACCTCAATCTCGGTCAACTTCGCAGGTCGGCTCATGAAAGAGATGTAACACGAAGTGGAGGGCCTGCCCGCGTGACTATCGAATCGAGTTTTCGGGATTCAGCCCGGAGGTCCGTCAGTGGCACGGGAATTTATCCAAGAATTTGACGCTACGCGTCTAGTCGCACCGGGTTGCTTTCAGCCTGGATTCGTAGATCATGCGGATCGCGCTCGGTCCGGCGATCTGCTTGCCATTCCATTCGGAAACAATCGATACCGCGACTTAATGGGGGGATAATGAAACAATCTATTTTTGTTCTATCACAGGGCTACCGTCTGCTTGCCGTTCTTTTCGTATCCATGCTGCTCGCACCACCGGTTCTCGCGCAGGACGAGGCGCCGAATACCGCGCCTGCTGCCCCCTCGGAGTATCTGACCGAGGCCGTTGAGGGCGAGAACGAGGTCGGCGGCACCGATGCCCAACAGGTCGATTCTCAGGAAGTCCAGGCCGACGAAGCTCTGGCGGGCGAAGACGTCCCCGGAGTTACGCGGTTCAAGCAGCAACAGATCGAGGAAATTGTCGTGCAGGCGCGTAAACGCGCCGAACTGCTGGAGGACACGCCCGTCTCGGTCACAGCCCTGGGCGAGAACACTCTGCGGGAAGCCGGGATCACTCGACTCGACCAGATTCAGGAGCTCGTCCCCAACCTGCAATTCCAGAGCGGGCTCGGCGGCCAGGATGTTCAGATCTACATTCGCGGCGTGGGCACCGACCGTGCCGATCTCGCCTTCGACCCCGGCGTCGGGGTCTATGTCGACGGCGTCTTCCTGCCCCGCGCTCAAGGGAACTTTCTCGACGTGCTCGACGTGGAACAGATCGAGGTTCTCCGAGGACCGCAGGGGACTCTTTTCGGGAAAAACACTATCGGTGGTGCGATCAACATAACCACTGTGAAGCCCGGACCAGAGTTGGAAGGCTTCGCCATGGTGAAAGCTGGCAACTACAACTCCGTGGTGGCCCGGGCCAGTATCAATATCCCGATCGACATCGGGTGGTTCGAAGACAAACTTTTCTCTCGATTCACCGTCGGATCGAATAACCGCAAGGGCTATGTGTACAACGCGCTTCGTGACGAGCACTGGTCGGACGCGAACTCCATCACGTTTCTGGGGTCCCTTCGCTTCCTGCCGTGGGATGATATCACCATCGATCTCAGCGGCACCTACTCAAGCGAGCATACCAGCGCTGCAGGAGGATATTGCGTCGTGGCCAACGAGGGCGCCGCCCTGGGAAGCCCGCAGCTTTTCAATGCCTGCAACGAATCTAAAGATCCCTACGTGACCTATGCCGACACCAATCAAATGCAGGCCATCGAAAGTTTCGGAACATGGGTGACAGCTGCCTGGGATGCGCCCGACTTCGGATTCCTTGAGGACAACCAACTGAAAATCCTCACCTCGTGGCGCAAACAGAGGCCTCGCAGGCGTTCAGACGTCGACAATACCCGGGTCCCGGTTATCAACCTGCAAAGCCTGGGTGCTGCGGGTAACCCCCAAGCGATGCCCTCCTTTGCGATGAATGGTGCGCCTGGTCTGGCGCAGCAAATCTCCACCGAGGTCCAATGGAGTGGCGGAATTACAGACAAGTTCAACTATATCGCTGGCTACTTTGTGTTTCTCGAGCAAGCAACTGAGCGACTCTCCACACAGGTCCAGGCGCAGCTCGGACCCAACGGGCCGCCATACCCCTACGACCAGGGTGTCAATCCATCCCCGCCCTACTGCAGCCTCCCCGGAGCATCATGCCTGCCAGGTCGTGCCACTCGCAAAAACACCAACATCGACAACTGGACCTGGGCCATGTTCGCGCAGGGTACTTGGGACCCCACCGACTGGCTCGCGATCACCGGTGGCATTCGATACACCGAAGATAAAAAAGGTCTGAGCTATAAAGAGTGGAGCTGGGGTGCCCTTGCACCTTACGACATCAATGCCAACACGCCCATCCCCGACACTGGTAATAATCCTCAGGGCCTATCCAAACGGAAACTCTTCAAATCGTGGACACCGATGGCGACGATCGCCGCTACGATGCCGGAAGAATACTTCGACGATACACCGCTCGATCATTTGATGGGTTACTTCACCTACTCCCAAGGATTCAAAGGTGGCGGGTTCGGTGTCCTGACTGGCGGTGCTCAGGCAGCAGACGATGTCCGCGCATTCAAACCCGAATACCTCGACAACTTCGAGATTGGCCTTAAAACCGTCGCCTTTGACCAACTACTCACAGCCAACATCTCGATCTTCGTCGGCCTCTACCAGGATATTCAAGTGGTCAGTAACAAAGCGGAAGGCGTCGATACGGAAGAAGTCTCCATCGTTACCATTGTCAACAACGCGGCATCCGCAACCACGCGCGGCATCGAATTCGAGCTGGTGGCCCGGCCTATCGAGGGTTTGATACTCATGAGCAACCTCGGCTTCCTCGATGCCGTTTACAACAACTTCCAGGATACCGAGAGCGGATTCGACGCCTCCAACATTAACCGCAGCGGCCAGCGGTTCAAAGGGGTGCCGCGCTTCAACAGCTTCCTCGCCGCACAGTACTCGATGCCTTTGGATGTCAACGGCCCTCAATGGCTGCAGGGCTGGGTGACACCACGTATTGAGTGGGCCTATACGAGCGCGATCAACTTTGTCGGCCCCGAAGTCCCGCAGGCTCGTCAGTCGGGATGGAACGCCATCAACGCACGTCTCTCGTACTCCTTCATGAATGACGACGCTGAAGTCGGCTTGTGGGCGAAAAACCTTTTGAATATCGGAACGGCGCAGTGGATGTCGCCGATCGTCAACAGCTTCGGAGTCCTCGGCAAATACTACACGATCAAGCGCACCTTTGGAGCCGAGCTTTCCTACCGATTCTAGAGGAAGACAGCTCCGGGAGGTCAGCCGGATTGACCGAACGGTCAGGGGAAGATTTGATTTCCTCTGGCCGTTTGGCATTTAGGGACTCTATTCGGGTGTGGATTTCATGATTGTCGTCCCAGGTAATCGCGGACGCACCTGATAAACCTTGCCCACAAAAGGGAGTCTTTGTCATGAGCCTCGATCCGAACCAGCGTCTGATATCGGCCGACGACCATATGGATATTTACGTGCTGCCCGAGGACCTCTGGCAAACACGACTCCCCAAAGCCTACCGCGACAAGGGCCCCCGTGTGGTCGACACCGACGACGGACCCTACTGGCAATGCGAGGGACGCACCTTCAGTCCCTACGGCAGAAAGTCCAAGGGCTTTCTTTCGGCAGATGATTTCGGTTTCCGCCCAAGCCAGCCGGCCGAGCGCATCAAGGACATGGATCGCGACGGCGTCTACTCGCACGTGATCTACTCGCCGACGACCACGGCTTTGAAGATCGAAGAACCCGG
>DLYX01000414.1 GCA_003447545.1 Deltaproteobacteria bacterium
CGCGATCCGCCCGAAGACCGGCGAAATTCTCGCGATGGCGAGCGCACCCGGGTACGACCCGAATCAATTCGCTCGCGGGATCGGCAATACCGATTGGCGCGCCCTCCTCGAGAACGAACTCAGGCCTCTCAACAATCGGGCCGTTCAGGGTCAGTATCCTCCGGGGTCGACCTTCAAGGTCGTGACAGCGGCAGCCGCACTCGAGGAAGAAATCATCACCCCCGAAAGCAAGGTTTTCTGCGGTGGCTCACATAAATTGGGCAATCGGACCTATCGCTGCTGGAAACGTGGGGGCCACGGCGAGATGGATTTGCACGATGCACTTGCCGAGTCCTGCGATGTCTATTTTTATCAAGTGGGCCACAAGCTCGGGGTAGATCGGATCGCCGCTTACGCCGCGCGATTCGGCCTCGGTGAACAAACCGGTATCGACCTGGCCAGCGAAAAACGTGGCCTCGTTCCGACTCGAAACTGGAAAAAAGAGCGTTACGGCGAATCCTGGTACGCGGGGGAAACTCTTTCGGTCGCGATCGGCCAGGGTTTCCTGCTCGCGACCCCACTCCAGATCGCCAATCTGGCAGCCACCATCGCCAACGGTGGTCTGCGCATGAAACCTCAGCTCATCGAGCGAATTGAATCGGAAGATGGCGAGACCCTCTTCGAGATGGAACCCGAGACCCGCGGTCGCCTTGGCCTGCAGCCCAAAACGTTGCAGCAAATTCGCGAGGCGCTGCGTTCGGTTGTCCACGCGCGAAAGGGAACAGGCAAAGCCGCCCGACTCGATACGATCGAGGTGGCTGGCAAGACCGGGACCGCTCAGGTCTTCAAAATGGGCAAAGAGCAGATCAAGACCGACTCTCTGGCGCGACACCTACGCGATCATGCCTGGTTCATCGCGTTTGCTCCCGTCGAAAATCCCGAGATTGCGATTGTGGTCCTGATCGAGCATGCCGGAGGTGGCGGCGGTTCACGCGCGGCGCCACTGGCCCACGATCTTGCCGATTTCTATTTTTCGCTGACGCGAGGCCGGGACTATCAGATCGCCGACTCGGGCGCTCGCGCGTTTCCGGCACCTTGGGATATTGCGGTACCCGAAGTTCTCGCGCGAGAGATCCCTGCAGGTGCCGGCACGCATGCCGAAGCTCTGCCTCCTGTCGATTCCGAACGACCGGGCGCCGAGGGTTGATGCCATGCGCCTGATGCTCGATCGCAGGCTGATCGCACGCTTTGATATTTATCTTTTGCTGTCGATGCTGCTGATCGTCAGCCTCGGAACGCTCACCATCTACAGCGCCAGCTTTTCGCCGGGGCAAGAGGGCATTCCGCGGTTCGCCCTCCGGCAAGCCATGTGGGGTGGCGTCGGTTTGATCGCGGCTTTGGCGATGGTCAGTTTTGACTACCGCCGCCTCGAGCGCTGGGCCCCCTTGATTTACGCCATTTGCTTGCTGCTTCTCGCAGCGGTGCCTCTGCTGGGCTCGATGTCCGGAGGCTCTCGTCGCTGGCTATCGCTTGGGCCAGCGAATCTGCAGCCTTCCGAGACCATGAAATTGGGGCTGGTGGTTCTTCTCGCGCGTTATTTCCACCACAACTCGCGCCCCGGTGGCCTCAAATTACGCGATTTCGGCATCCCTCTGCTCTATACGCTGGTCCCGGGTGCGTTGACCCTGATGCAACCGGACCTCGGGACAGCCTCCCTTTTTCTCTTCCTTTTTCTCACCATGGCCCTGCTCGCGGGCCCCAGTCCGCGCACTCTGGCGATCGTTGCGGGTAGCGGACTGGCTTTGCTCCCCCTGATTCCATTCCTCTATTCGATGCTCAGGGAGTATCAGCAACGACGTATCGTCACGTTCCTGAACCCGGAACTCGACCCTCTGGGAGCGGGCTATAATGTCATCCAGTCAAAAATTGCGATCGGCTCCGGTGGTTTATGGGGCAAAGGGTTTCTCGAAGGAAGTCAGAATCAGCTCAATTTCCTCCCCGCACAACATACCGATTTCATCTTCTCGGTCTTCTCCGAAGAATGGGGCTTTTCAGGAGCGCTCGTTCTCTTGAGCCTGTACGCCGCTCTCCTGCTCCGTGGCCTTTTCGTGGTCGGCCATGCCAAGGAACGATTTGGTGCGCTGCTGGCTTTCGGAATCCTTGCCAACATCTTCTGGCAAGTTTTGATCAATCTCGGAATGACCACCGGACTGCTGCCCGTGGTTGGCATGACCCTGCCCTATTTGAGCTATGGCGGATCCTCGCTTCTCACACTGATGGCCAGCATGGGCCTCGTGATCAATGTGAGCATGCGACGACTCGATCGAGAGCGATTACCGCGCTTCTAAAAAAAGAGCTCGTATAGCCAATCGCCATACGAGCCCTTGCTCAAAATCCTGCTGTACAGAAAAAATCAGATCAGCTCAGAGCTCCATCGACAGCATCGGTCAGCTTCTGTTTCGCCACGGCGCCAACGATCTGTTCGTGAACTGTTCCTCCCTTGAACAAGATGAGATTGGGAATCCCGCGCACACCGAACCGGCCGGGTGTCTGCGGGTTGTCGTCAACATTCATCTTCACGACCTTGAGCTTGCCTTCGTACTCACCGGCCAGTTCATCCACCAGAGGGGCGATCGCGCGGCAGGGACCGCACCAGGGAGCCCAAAAGTCGATCAGCACCGGAATCTCCGACTCCATAACTTCGGCATCGAACGATGCATCTGTGACTTCGCTTACTCCCGACATGACTCTATCTCCTTGTTGTGAGGTGTAATATGTTCCGGAACCTAACCTCGATTTCGGATAAAACAAGATCCAGCTTTGCACAATCATGAACTACGGCTCGCCAGATCTCAAGCACAGCCACAGCGATCCCGCGGACGCAGGACATCTTGCTCTCAGGGAATTTCGACGATCGACTCCCCCAGAATACGATCCGGGGTACCACCGAGAACCAACGAAACGCCATAGGTCCCCGGGCCGCCACGGGGTGATTCGGATCGCACCGCAAGTGATATCGCCTCCCCCGGGCCCAAAACGACCGGCATCAGAAAACGAACCTTGCTGCGCTCGCGGCGCTCGGGGACTCCTCCCTGCCAAGTCAGAAATCCCTCGCGGTAGCCAAGCGGAATGTCCTCCCGGTAGACCTGATCGGAATTATTTTGCACCCGGAACCGGACAGAGACTCCCGAGTCGTCCCGAACCTGCTGCACCTCCGAGTCCCCCGGGGTCAGAACACCTGCATCGGCGGTAATCTCCTGCCCGCCCGCGGACAGTCGGTAAATTTGCAAAGTATCGCTTGTCCCGAGAAGTCGAAGATCTTTCCGGTCCTCGGGTGCCACGCTATCGCTGGCCCAAACCGCCTGGAAGTGGTCCCAACTGCGAGGGCCAAAGAGTTCGGGGTAAACCGTAAGTGTTTCCACCCCCAAAGCATGCAAGGCGGCCACAGCACTCGAGCGGGGAAGGCGTTTCAATAATTGCGACATCTGATCCGCATAGGGCGAAGGGAAGGAATTATAACAACTTGTCGTTGGATGAGGCGCGTAGCTGTTTAATAGAAGTCTGTCGGCCTCGTGAAAATTTGTCAGCGGATTGGATGCCTTGCCGACGGGAAGCTCCGCGATCGCACCGCGAAAAAAAGACTGCGCCAAGGCAATATTCGATTCAGCAGGCCGCGCCCGCCAAGC
>DLYX01000595.1 GCA_003447545.1 Deltaproteobacteria bacterium
CGACAGCGAATCTCCATCGCGCGATCTCTCCTCGCGAATCCAAAAATCCTGATTCTCGATGACGCGACCAGCGCCATCGATGTCCACGTTGAGCGTTCCATTCATGACAAACTTCGTGACCTGCTCGCGAACCGAACCACCATGATCATCGCGCACAGACTTTCGACAATCGCCCTGGCCGACCGAGTGATTCTGATCGATGACGGTCAGGTCGTTGCCGATGGAAAACACCTCGACCTGATGCGCACCGAGCCGCGCTATGCCGAGGTATTGGCTCATTTCAGCGATGAGGAAGAAGAAGAGGCGGCACCATGAGTTTTGGCGGTGGCGGCTTTGCCCCGGGACCGATGTTCGGAGGTCTGGGAGGACAGGGAGGGCAGAACCTTCCGTTTGCTGGTGTACCCGAGGAGTTGCGCGAGAAGGTTGATCGGGTTCTCGAGGATGAACCCGAGATTCCTCGCCGAGAGATTGAATTCGACCCCGAGGATTACGACCGTCGCCCCTTCGGGCTCTGGCGATTTCTGGCTCCTCATAAATTCGCGCTCGGCGGTGCTCTCGGTTTGGTTGTTCTCGAAACGCTCGCGCTTCAAGCAGGGCCTCTGCTCACAAAGATCGCCATCGACTCGGGAATTCGCGCCGGAAAGTTTGATGTCCTCGTAGGCGTGGCCCTCACCTATCTCGTCCTGATCGGAATCACGATTCTCACATCTCGAGCGCGGATCATTGTCACCACCCGAGTGGGTGCCGACCTGATGGTTCGCCTCCGCGTTCGCCTCTTTACCCACCTGCAACGTCTATCTCTCGGTTTCTTCACACAGGAAAAGGGCGGCGTTCTGTTCAGCCGGATGACCAGCGACCCCATGTCCCTGGCCCAATTGTTCCATGAAGGACTCGTGCAGCTTGCCGTGCAGATTTTCACTTTGCTCGTGGTCACAGCTTTTATTCTCACTCTGAACGTCAAGCTGGCACTGATTCTCCTGCTCTCGGTGATTCCAGCGATGACCGTAATGACGCTTTGGTTCCGTAGCGCTTCGGCCGATCGCTTTCTCGCGGTGCGGGACAGAATTGCGGATGTTCTCGCCCACCTGCAAGAAAACCTGGCCGGGATCCGAACGGTCACTGCCTTCAACCGCAACGCCTATAATACCGTCGAGCACCGGAATATTGTCGGAGACTATCGAGAGGCAAATGAAGCTACCTCCCGGGTGAACGCATTATACGGCCCAGGGAGCGAAATGGTCGGCATTTTGGGCCAGTCCATCCTCTTTTTCGTGGGCGGCAATATGGTCCTGCAAGGAGAATTGACCGTGGGCGATCTTGCCGCCTTCATTCTCTATCTGACGGCATTTTTCTCGCCCATTCAACAACTCGTGCAATTATATTCAGTTTACCAACAAGGTGGTGCGGCCGTCGTGAAGTTGCGAGAATTTCTCGCCGTTGCCCCTGAAGTTCGTCAGAAGTCCGAAGCCTACGAACTTCCTCCGATTCACGGGGCGATCGAACTGGAGAACCTGGACTTTTCCTACGCCAAGGACCAGCAGGTTCTGGAAAATCTGAACTTGCAAATTCGCCCCGGCGAAACGTTTGCTCTGGTGGGCTCGACCGGATCAGGGAAATCCACAATCGCCAAACTGGTATCTCGCTTCTACGAGCCCGACCGAGGTAGTGTGCGGATCGACGGGCACGACCTTCGCGACATCACCTTTCGCTCTCTTCGATCTCAGGTCGGTGTGATCCCGCAGGAGCCTTTTCTCTTTGCCAGTTCAGTCCGGGACAATGTCGCTTTTGCCCGCCCCGATGCGACCGATGACGAGGTTCTCGACGCCTGCCGCGCCGTCGGTGTGGTCGAGCAGGTCCAAAAACTTCCGGAGGGGATCCATACCATGGTTCATGAACGAGGCGTCACTCTTTCCGCAGGGGAGCGACAGTTGCTCGCTCTGGCTCGGGCCTTTCTCGCCGAACCAAGACTGCTGGTCCTGGACGAAGCCACCTCCAATCTCGACCTCCGCTCGGAGGCCCGCATTGAACAAGCTCTCGACATCCTTCTTGAGGGCCGCACCGCGATTATCATCGCCCACCGAATGGCCACAGCACAAAGAGCCGATCGAATCGGAGTCGTCGATGATGGCCGTATAGTTGAAATTGGAACCCACGAAGAGCTGATCTTCCAAAAAGGTCGCTATGCAGCCATGTTCGAGACTTGGGCCGCTGCTGGAGCAGCCGAGAGAGAGTAACGATGCGAGATTTCAAAAATAAGATAGCTGTGATCACAGGTGCCGGCACAGGAATGGGCCGAGCGCTTGCCTGCCAATTATCCGCAGCCGGATGCCACCTCGCCCTCTGCGATATTCTGATGGAAAATCTGGAAGAGACCGTCCGCCTCGCCCGAGCTGAGGCACCCGACGGTTTGCGGATCTCGACACACCATTGCGACGTCTCGCAAGAACCCGATGTTGAAAATTTTCGCGACGAGGTTCAGCGCGAACATCAGACAGAAGCCATCCATTTACTATTCAATAATGCAGGTGTTGGTGGCGGCGGAAGCTTTGTGAATGATCCGCGAGAGAGCTGGGAAAAGACGTTCAATATTTGCTGGTTCGGTGTCTACTATAGTGCGCGAGCATTCATGCCCCTGCTCGTCGCAGCCGATGACGGCTACATCGTCAACACGAGCAGCGTGAATGGCTTCTGGGCCAGTCTGGGCCCCCATACCGCTCACTCAGCCTACAGCGCCTCCAAATTCGCAGTAAAGGGTTTCACCGAAGCCTTGATCACGGATTTGCGAATGAACGCGCCCCACGTCAAGGCAGCTGTAGTCATGCCGGGTCATATTGGCACGGGCATCGTCGCGAACTCCGCACGTATCCATGGAGCCCCCAAAGCGGGCGATATGGGCCCCAAAGACTTGCTTGGGGTGCGAACCCGCATGAAGCGTATGGGTCTGGACGCTGATGCTCTCAGCGACGATCAGGTGCGTGGCATTGTCGCGCAGCAGGCGATCGATTTCGAGAAAAAAGCGCCGCTGACCGCAGAAGGCGCAGCCGAGATCATCCTTGATGGGGTGCGAGAGGAACGTTGGCGGATCCTCGTCGGTAACGATGCCGAAGCCATCGATGCACTCGTTCGAGAATCTCCGGAACAAGCCTACGATGCCGACTTCCATGTGAGAGTGATGAAAATCTTTCAGGATGGTCAGCAAAAAAAGACGGCTGAGTAGCCGCAGCGCGGGGACGTTACTTCGCCGGTCGAACGAACAGTTCACCCTGCAGCGTGCGCTTTGCTCCGATAGAATCCTGGATTTCCAAGGTCAGCGGGAAGAAGCCGGACTCGCTGGGCGTACCCTCGACTCGATATTTTTCATCGTTGATGAAAAGTCCTGCAGGAAGAGCACCCGCCGCGATCGAAATTGAGTAGGGAGGAACGCCGCGTTTTGGACGCAAGCGCATTTTATATTTCTTGCCCTCGCGGCCCCGACGGAATCGCCGGGCACCGACGTTCATCGCGCTCACGGACTCGATTTCAAAGGATCGCTGGGCTGGCACGCCCAAGGCATCCTCGACACCAATCACGATCGTTTCAGCTCGACGGCGCCGCTCCGGCGTGCCCCGAATGCGACCATCCGCCGTCAGGACCAATCCCTCGGGTAGATCACCGGAGATCAACCGGCATTCGTACGGTGTCGTCCCCCCGGCAATCCCGAGATCGACTTCGTAGAAGAGGTCTTCCTGCGCGATCGGCAATTCGAATAGCGCGATCGAAAGACCGGGAACTGCGCCCGTCCAATACTGCTGTGCGCGATCCCAGGCTCCCAGAGCCACCTGATCCCCAATCTCGCGGCCGGGGAGATCATCTGCCGGAGGATGAATTCCGCCCCAGATCCTGGAGAGAGAGCATTGATTGGCCGCATCATAATAGGAGGCCCACTGCAGACGGACCGTTTCACTGGGGCCGTCTTCGAAAACCAGGAATTCATTCTTCTCGGCGACGAATTCTGCGAGTCCCCCGGGGAAATATGGCGAGCCAGTAATGCGATGCAAAACGTTGGCCGCGGCTCGACTGAATGTACTATGGCCGGACACGTACCCCGCAAAAAACGGGGTTACAAAAGACGGTCGCTGATAGGGCCACCATTCCTCGGCCAGGATCCATCCGACCCCCGCGGTATCGCGGAGTGGATTATTGATGAAATCGGGCCCGCGCCAGGCATGGACGGCTACTTTGCCCTCATTCCCCCGGAGGTGTCGGTGCTTCTTCCGAACTCGAGTCGTCTCGTAAGTCACCATTTCTATCAAATCCGGAATCAGCCGGAGACCCTCCGGATGATAGGACGCTTGCGCGGGGTCCGAGCTCTGACCGCGCTCGGCCATGGCGCGAATGACGGAAATCGGTCGAATGAAATCGTAAAAACCCTTGAGGCTCCATGCCGTGATCGCCGCATCATGCATCGCCCCGCCGAGAAGCAGGTAGGATTTCGTATCCCATTCCAGAGGCTCGATTTCC
>DLYX01000096.1 GCA_003447545.1 Deltaproteobacteria bacterium
GAACCCCCAAGGGCAAATTATCGAGCCCGGGGCCGACCTCGTCGCGGCGCATACCGCGCTTTGTCAGGCGAGCCTGCTCCTCGCCCGCACGCAGGGACAATATCTTCGAGTTCCAGTGGTTCCCTCTCGCATTCTGGTCTCGACCTCGGCAGCATCCGTGACAGAGGCCCTCGAGAGCGAGATCTCCGAGGCCGAAAAATCCAGATGGATTTTCCTCTACCGCCATTTCGAACTCCTGCCCCACCTCGCCGCGATTCTGCAACCGGAAGTCCTTCTTCTCGACGGACCTCCGGATGAAACGCTGACCCGGGCCCTGCAGAGACTTCCGGAACGCAGTTGCCTCTGTCGTCTGGGATCCAACGAGAACGAGGATCCCGCCCATGCCGATCTGCCCTGCCATGAGTCGCTGAACACCATTCCCGCCCTGACAGGAACAGCCTCTCCTCCGACGGAAGCGGGTCTGCCCGAGGTCATCGAGCTATGAATGCGCACGGCGACCATTGCCTCTTTCGCAGCAACCAGACCCAATTCGCGTTCTCTACCGAGGTCGCAGGCGAAGTCGTCGAGCGACGGCGGTATACGGAAATTCCACGTGCGCCCGCCGGACTTCTGGGTGCCTTCAATCTGCGTGGAGAAATCCTGCCACTGATCTCACTGGCGACTTTCCTCCACCGCCAACCTTCGGGCGACGAATGTCCCCGGAGCCTGATCGTTCTCGCCGAAGGCGACCTGCGAGTCGCAGCCGGTGTCGACGAAGTTCTTGCCGTACAACATTTCGCGCCCTGGGAGATTCACTCCCTACCCCCTCACGAACTCGGGATGCCACAGCACCTGATTCGGGGTGTGGTGCGCCGAGGCGACAGCCAGACCATTATTTTGGACGGACAGCTTTTTCTCCGCGAGGTGGCGGAGGTTATTCGGGCCGACTTTGCGGCAATCACGACAGACGAGAGAGGTGAGCCATGGCCACTGCAGAGAAATTAACCCCCCTGGCTCCAGGAGTCGCGTCTGCCTCACGCAAGGATCACGATTGGAGTCGAGAAGGCGCGGGGAAAATCGCCCTCCTGGCCATGATCATTGCAGGCATGCAGGGGATATTGGCCTTCCTCGTGCTCGAAGGGTTTCTGATGGAGCCGGGCGTCCTCTCCCTGAGTTTGGCGACGGGGATCTCGGCAATCCTGGCTAGCGTTTTCGGCTGGGTTCTCGGCCGACACCTCTGGCAGTCCTTCGCGGGAGGCCTGCGGGATCTACCGGCCGCTCTGCGCAAGATGCAACGCGGACATTATGAAACCCGACTACCCGCCGAGGGCTCCGGGCCTGCAGCTGAATCCTGTCGGGCGGTCAATCGTATTCTGGACAGCTGGGATCTCCAGCACCAGCACCTCGTCGAGCATCGAATCGTTGTCGAGAGAGCCATCAAATCCATGACAAACACCCTGTCTCGGCATCAGGCCGGTGAACGGGACTCTCGATGCGATCTCAAGGGAGATTTTGCAGAGCTGGGGCTACGGCTCAACCAGACCCTCGAGGAGCTCGGTGCTCGCGATGAGGACCTCGCGAATATATCACAGGGGATCGGACATTCGGCTGAGCAGGTTCGGCTGGCGGCCCATGCTGCGCACGGCGATGCTCTGGCCCAAAGGGAGGTCTGTGCCGCCACCTCGGAGGATGCCGATCAACTCAAGGTCCAGAACCAGCGACTCACGAGTTTATGCCAGGAGGCCATCGACTCCAGCAGCCTCGCCGAGCAGGCCGGCAAGCAGAGCCAGTCCGCTATCTCCGACCTCAATGCGGGCATGGAGGGACTCCAGCGGGAAACCCGGGCTGCGACCGTCAAGATCAAACGGCTGGGTGAGCGTTCCATGCAGATAGCCGCGATCACCGGCACCATCTCCAAAATGTCGGCACAGACCGATATGCTCGCGCTGAACGCAGCCATCGAAGCCTCGAGGGCCGGAGAGCAGGGCCACGGTTTTACCGTCGTCGCCGAGGAGGTGCGCAAGCTTGCGGAGAAAGCCTCTCAGGCAGCCAAGGAAGTCGATCGGCTGATTCGCGGAATTCAGAATGATATTGGCGAAGCCGTCGGTGGAATGGACCGGCAAGGCGAGCGGATTGAAATGCACTCGGCTGCAGCGGCGGCTGCCGAGCGCTCGATCCAGAAGCTGCGACAGGAAGCCGAAAGCGCGCATGCCGCTGTCGATGCGGTCACCCATACGGCGACATCACAATGCGCCGCGGCCGACCAGATTGAATCTGCCCTCGAACAAATCGAAAACGTCGCCCGCAAGCTGGAAGTCGCCGAGGAAACGACTCGTCATCGGAGCGAGGCGCTTCTCGAATTATGCCTGACGATCCAGCAACCAAACTCGGTCGCACCTTCTGTCTGAACGGACTCGAAAGGGGCTTTGCATGGATTCCGAAAACGAAACGCATAGTAAATCCCTGCCCATATCGCCGGAACTGGACAGCTTTGAGAGCTCTCTCGCTGAGGACCTGCGAGAAACATTTCGCGAAGAGCTCCCCGAAATCCTTCAGAGCCTTGAGCAATATCTCGCGGCCCTTGCCGATCCGGGCCAGCAGGAAGAAGCCTGTGCTGCCCTTGGGAGTCAATTCCATACGGTGAAGGGAAGTGCGGCAACTGTCGGCATGGAGGACTTGAGTGAACTCGGCCGCAATTTGCAGACCGCATTCGAAGGCCCGGAGGAACAGGGTCCGGAACTACCTCTGAGCCATGCCTTTTTCTCTGAAATCAGTCCCAGCCTGTGCAAATTATGCGCTGAAGCCGGTCTCCCCTCACCCGAGGAAGCCCTCGAAATAGCGGCGACGGCAGCTCGGCAAGGCGAATCCGACGGGCCAACCGAGACCGCACCTGCCGCGCCTCCCGACCCCGAAAGGGAAGCCTTTGACAGGGAGATGCTCGACGCCTTCCGCCTCGACGCAGATGCCGCGCTCGAGGCTGCGGAAAATGCAATGGTTCTTCTGGAAGCGGAGCCCGGTGACCCCGCTCCTTTGCGGACTCTTTTTCGCCAATTCCATACGCTGAAAGGTGCGGCGGCGGCCGTGGAGCTAGCCGGGATTGTCGCCCAGATGGAGGCCGGCGAGACGCTGCTCGAAGAAGTTCTGGAAAAGCGCAAATCCGTCCCCGCCACGGATCTGCACGATTGTCTTCTGCAGATCCTCGACTCGGCCGCCGGGTTGATTGCCGAATCCAGACAACAACAGCACCAAAGTCTGATCCTGCGGAATCCGAAAGATCTTGTCGAGACGGCCCTGGCGAAGATGACCGCGCAGCCCCCCCCTGCGGAGAACACGCTTCGAACGGCCGGGGAGTCGGCTTCCCAGCCGCAACGACCGCCCCCCATCGCCCCGGCCAAAGATACCGATGGTGGCGTGATTCGGGTGCACAGCAGCCGACTGGATCTTCTAATGAGCCGCATCAGCGAATTGGTGGTCAGCCGGACACAACTCGACGATGGAATGTCGGCCATTCAGGAAATGCGGGAGAAGCTCAGCGTCGACCGGATGCGACTGGGGGAAACGATTGAGGGGTTTCGAAGTTTTGAATTCCATCAGCCAAAACCCGCGGCAACACCAACACCCACAGGCGAGGCCCGCGGGCCTACACACCTCGATGCTTTTACGGATCTCGAATTTGATAAATATGACGACTTCAACGTCCTGACCCGTACTCTGGTCGAACTCGCATCGGATACCTCGGAGGTCGTCGAACAGGTGGGGCTGCTTCTTGACTCTCTTGGCGACGAGTCGCGTCAGATCTCCAAAGTGACCTCCAGCCTGCAACGCACTGTGAGCGATATGCGTCTGGTTTCGCTGGACTCCTTGCACCGCCGACTCGCCCATGCCGCAAGAGATGCGGCACGTCAGTCCGGAAAAGAAGTCCTTTTTGAATGCCATGGGGGGGACGTTCAACTCGATCGATCTCTGATCGAGTCTCTATACGGCCCCTTGCTCCACCTCGTCCGCAACGCCGTCGCCCACGGAATTCAGCGGCCTGAGGAACGTCGCCAGCAGGGCAAATCGGCTGCAGGGCGAATCACACTGGATGCGAAACAAAGCCACGGCCATGTCGAGATTCGTGTTCAGGATGACGGCGCCGGTCTGGATTTCAATTCGATCCGGAACCGCGCCCGAGAGCGTAAAATCCTCGACGAGAGCCGCTCGTCCGACCCTGATTACCTCTCCGGCCTGATCTTCGAGCCGGGATTCTCGACGCAGGAAACAGCCGACACGGTATCGGGTC
>DLYX01000217.1 GCA_003447545.1 Deltaproteobacteria bacterium
GTAGATGATCGCCCGCAGGTTGTAGGCGAGCAGCTTCCGGAGCTGCTCCCGCTCGTTCTCGGGGAAGAGGTCGTAGATTCGACCGAAGGTCTGCCAGGCGCTCGAGGCGTGGATCGTCCCGAACACGAGGTGGCCCGTCTCGGCGGCCCGGATCGCGGCCTCGAAGGTCTCGTAGTCCCGCATCTCGCCCACCAGCACCACGTCGGGGTTCTCCCGGACCAGGGCTCGGAGGGCGTCGTTGAAGTTCAGGCAGTCGATCCCGATCTCACGCTGGTTGATCGTCGCCTTGTCGTCATTGAAGATGTACTCGATCGGATCCTCGATCGTGACGATGTGGACCCGCTTCCGCTCGTTGACGTACTGGAGCATCGAGGCGATCGAGGTCGACTTGCCCGAGCCGGTCACGCCGGAGAAGAGGATCAGTCCCTGGGCGGACATCGAGACGTCGCCGAGGATCTCGGGAAGGTAGAGATCCTCGAACTTCATGATGTTCGAGGTGATCAGTCGAGCGGCGATCGCCGGCTTTCCGCGGGTCATGAACAGGTTGACGCGGAAGCGGCAGCGGTCGTCGAAGTCGTAGGCGAAGTCGATCGAACCGCGGTTGCGGAAGTACTCGAACTGGTTCTCATCGAGGACGTCCTTGGCGACCTGGAACATCAGGTCGACCGTGAGTTCGTCGACCTGCATGCCCTTCAACTCGCCGCGGAGCCGGAGTCGCGGCGATTGGCCGGTCTTCACGATCAGATCGCTCGCATCGAACTTGATGCAGGCCTCGAGCCACTTCCGCCATGCCTTGAGGCCTTCGCCCTTGGCCGTGCCGAGGCTCGGGTCGATGGGGGCCGCGATGAGCGTATCGCTGTGCAAGTCTGGTCCTTTTCGCTGACCGCTCGTTGCCGCATCCCGATTCGGGTGCCGGCGACCCGTCTCCGGGTTCGAGCATCGTTGGATTGAGTCGGCGGCCGCCGCCGGAGGAGAGAACGTCGGGGAGTTGGACGATCCGAGGATCGTCGGGTTCACGGAGATCCGGCTTTTGTCGCATTCGGGCCCGCGGCGGTCGAACAGGAGACCTGCCGTCGTGCCGTCGAGACCGGCGAAAGCGACCCTGACGGGGCCGGATTTGAATCGCACAGCGTACCAGACGGCGGGGGGATTCGGGCGCGTCCGGTCGTTCGAGATCGAGGGTGTGCCGGGATCCGAAGGTCGGCTTCGAGGCCTCGAGCCCGGAAGCGGCCGATTCCCGGAACCGCGGTCGGTTGACGAGCGGGAACCCCGCGGGGATCATCTGCAGATGGAACAGAAGATCCTTCAGGATGCGATCACCTTCGACGACGTGTTGCTGGTCCCCGCGTACAGCGAGATCACGCCGGAGTCGGCCGACCCGTCCACCCGCCTGACCCGGCGGATCACCATCAACATCCCGCTGATCTCGGCACCGATGGACACCGTGACGGAGTCCTCGCTCGCGATCGCCCTCGCTCAGGAGGGGGGCCTCGGGATCATCCACAAGAACCTGTCGCCCTCGTTGCAGGCCCGTGAGGTCCAGAAGGTGAAGCGGAGCGAGAACGGCGTCATCACCGACCCCGTCACCCTCGGGCCCGGCGACACCGTCGATCGTGCCAACGAGTTGATGCGGGAGCAGGGCGTCAGCGGTTTTCCGGTGACCGACACCGGTGCCCGCAACGGCCGCGTGATCGGCATCCTGACCCGACGGGACATGAAGTTCCTCGATCCATCCCGGTACGGGGAGAGTCGGGTCGAGGACGTGATGACCCGGAAGAACCTGGTCACCGCCGCCTCCGGAATCGATCCCACGACCGCGGAGGCGATGCTGAACGAAGCCCGGGTCGAGAAGCTGCTGATCGTCGACGAGGCGGGCCGACTCGACGGCCTGATCACCATGCGGGATCTCGAGAACGTGCGAAAGCACCCGGCGGCCTGCCGCGACGAACGCGGTCGCCTGCGGGTCGGGGCCGCCACCGGCGTGCTCCAGTTCGACCGCATCCAGGCCCTCATCGACGCCGAGGTCGACGTGGTGGTCGTCGACACCGCGCACGGCCACAGCCGGAACGTCGTCGCGACCGTCGAGGAGATCAAGCGGAGCCATCCCGAGATCGACGTCATCGCCGGCAACATCGCCACCGCGGACGGGGCGAAAGCCCTGATGGATGCGGGGGCCGACGCGGTCAAGGTCGGGATCGGTCCCGGCTCGATCTGCACCACGCGGGTCGTCACCGGGGTCGGAGTGCCGCAGATCACGGCGGTCCGGAACGCGGTCTCGGTCTGCGAGCCCGCCGGCGTCCCGGTGATCGCGGACGGCGGCATCCGGCAGTCCGGCGACATCGCGAAGGCGATCGCGGCCGGTGCGAGCGTCGTGATGATCGGCAGCCTCTTCGCAGGCACCGAGGAGAGTCCGGGGGAAACGATTCTCTATCAGGGCCGGACCTACAAAATGTACCGCGGAATGGGCTCGCTGGGGGCCATGCAGGCAGGTTCCCGCGATCGCTACTTTCAGGACGGCGAAGAGGATGCCATCAAGCTGGTCCCTGAGGGAATCGAGGGGCGGGTTCCCTACAAGGGCACCCTCTCCTCCAACATCCACCAACTCGTCGGCGGAATTCGTGCCGGGATGGGTTATCTGGGCGTCCCTGATCTGGAGGCACTGCGTCGCGATGCCCGCTACCTCCGCATCTCGGAAGCCGGCCATCGCGAAAGCCATGTTCACGATGTCGTCGTCGCCAAGGAAGCGCCAAATTATCGGATGGATTAGGAGGACGGCTCGCCCGAGTCGTCGAGCAGGAGTTTGAACGGTAACCAGAGAATGCAGAGCGAACCCGCAGATATTCACGCCGAACGGCTGCTCATCATCGACTTTGGTTCCCAATACACCCAACTGATCGCACGCCGCGTGCGCGAATGCGGGGTATATTGCGAAATTTACCCCTTCGACGTGGATGCCAAGGTCATCCGCGAGTTCTCACCGAAAGGGATCATTCTCTCCGGCGGCCCCGAGAGCGTAACGGAGCAGGCAACGCCCACGATTCCCGGGGTCGTATTCGAACTCGGCGTGCCCGTGCTTGGAATCTGTTATGGCATGCAGGCTATGGCGCAGAGCTTCGGCGGTCGAGTCAGCCCCTCCGAGCAGCGCGAATTCGGCCACGCCAGCATTAGGGCCGATGTGAGCAGTCGGTTCCTGGGCCACCTGTTGAGCGAAGCCGAGAGCTGCGATGTCTGGATGAGCCACGGCGACAAAGTAACCGAGCTCCCGACCGGTTTTGTGCGAACCGCAAGCTCGGCGAATGCCCCGATTGCGGCAATGGAGGAGCCGGACAAGCAGATCTACGGGGTACAATTCCATCCGGAAGTCACTCATACCCATCGAGGAGCCGAGCTGCTCAGTGGGTTCGCCAGAGAGATCTGCGGCTGCACGGGCAGCTGGACAGCCGAGAATATTGTCGATGACGCCATTGCGCGCGTGCGGGAGCAAGTGGGAAGCGATCAGGTCGTGCTCGGACTCTCGGGAGGCGTCGACTCGTCGGTCGTGGCCGCACTGCTCGCGCGGGCCCTTGGCGACCAACTCACCTGCATTTTTGTGAACAATGGTCTGTTGCGAAAAGACGAAAAGGGCGAAGTCGAAGCTGCCTTTGCCAACGCCATGGACACCGGCGAACTGTTGCCGCTGAAGATCCTGACGATTGACGCGGAGGATGAATTCCTGACCAAGCTGGCCGGCGTCGAGGACCCCGAGGCCAAACGCAAGATCATCGGTGCCACCTTCATCGACGTTTTCGACCGGGAGGCCAACAAACTGCAAGGCGTCAAGTGGCTCGCGCAGGGTACGATCTATCCGGATGTGATCGAATCGGCCGCCTCGAAATACGGCAAGGCCCACGTGATCAAATCCCATCATAATGTCGGAGGCTTGCCCGACAGGATGTCGCTGAAACTAGTCGAGCCTCTTCGCGAACTCTTCAAGGATGAGGTTCGAAAAATCGGTCTTTACCTCGGACTGCCCAAGACTCTCATCCAGAGGCATCCCTTCCCGGGCCCCGGCCTGGGGGTACGCATTCTGGGCGCGATCGAGAAGCATTACGCGGACGTATTGCGCGAGGCTGACGCGATCTTCATTCAGGAACTACGTGACGCGAACCTCTATGACCAAGTTTCACAGGCCTTCGCTGTCTACCTGCCCGTGAAATCGGTAGGCGTCGTGGGTGATGCGCGTCGCTACGAGCATGTGATCGCACTCCGCGCCGTCGAGACTATCGACTTCATGACCGCTCGCTGGGCGCGGTTGCCTTACGAGTTTATCGAGCGAACCTCAAATCGAATCATCAATGAGATTTCCTCTGTGTCCCGAGTGGTCTACGATGTCTCCAGCAAGCCACCCGCAACAATCGAGTGGGAGTAAGAAAATACCTAAATGAGTTTCGTCCACCTCCACACACATACGCAATATTCGCTCCTCGACGGGGCGAACAAGATCAAGGATCTCGTTCCTCACGTCGCAAAGGCAGGAATGCCGGCATTGGCCATGACGGATCATGGAAACATGTTCGGGGCGGTGGACTTCTATCAGGCCTGTGAGGCGGGTGGGGTACAACCGATTATCGGCTGCGAGGTCTACGTGGCACCGCGGTCGCGCTTCGACAAGAGCCAGGCTCGCAGCGAGGATCCCGAGACAGGCGGCAACTATCATCTGGTCCTTTTGGCGAGGAACGAGAAGGGATACCGCAATCTCTGTCGTATGGTGACCCAGGCCTATACGGAGGGCTATTATTACAAGCCTCGTATCGACCGCGAGTTACTCAATGAATTCAACGAAGGCATCTTCTGCCTTTCGGGCTGCCTCGGCAGCGAGGTCAATCAGGCGATCCAGCGCGGCGACACCGGGCGGGCACGCGAGGTAGCCAAGGAATTCGCCCAGATTTTCGACAAGGATCGATATTATATCGAGGTGCAGGATAATCATATGGCCGAGCAGGAACTCTCGAACCGAGAGCTTTTCTCGCTGGCCCGTGACCTCGGCCTCCCGTTGATTGCGACCAACGACTGCCACTACCTCCAACCAGGCGACGCACATGCCCATGAAGCGCTCCTCTGCATCCAGACAGGACGGACACTAAGCGATCCCGACCGCTTCAAATTCCCGACCGATCAGCTCTTTGTCAAAACGCCGGAGGAGATGAAGGCCGCTTTCCCGGAATTCCCCGAGGCCATCTCCAATACAGTCGACCTCGCAAAACGATGCGACTTCAAGATGAGCTTCGGTCAATACGAATTCCCGGAATTCGAACTCGACGACAACGACACCCTCGAAGCCGCTCTCGAGCGCGAAGCCGCCGAGGGACTTGAGCGACGGCTCGAGAAGATTCGTAAAATCAGTAAAAACTGGGGTGAGGACATCCTCAAGGAGTATCAGGATCGCCTCCGTATCGAGTTGGACATCATCAAATCGATGGGGTTTTCCGGCTATTTTCTGATCGTCTCGGATTTCATTCTCTGGGCCAAGCGCCGCGGCATTCCAGTGGGGCCGGGGCGGGGGTCGGCGGCGGGCAGCCTGGTTGCCTATGCCATGGAAATCACCGACATCGATCCGATTCCCCTGGGCCTGCTTTTCGAGAGATTCCTCAATCCGGAACGCATCTCGATGCCGGATATCGACGTGGACTTCTGCTACGAGCGTCGCGACGAAGTGATTCAATACGTCCGCGAGAAGTACGGCGAGGATCGCGTGGCCCAAATCATCACGTTCGGAACCCTCAAGGGAAAGGCGGCACTCAAAGATGTGGGCCGCGTGCTGGAGTTTACCTACGGCGAGACGGACAAGCTGGCCAAGCTCTATCCCGCAGCTCGTCAGGGCAGGGACTTCAACCTCGAGCAGGCGCTGAGCATGGAGCCAAAGCTGCGCGAGATCGCCGAGACGGGCGATCGAGAGCGCCAACTCTTCGATTACGCCGGCA
>DLYX01000374.1 GCA_003447545.1 Deltaproteobacteria bacterium
GAAACCGCCGCCGGCCAGAGGAAGAGTATGCCCTGTCGGGAGTTGAGACAGGGGCAGTGGAAACTCCCAAAGGCCCGACGCGAGGCGCCCGGGCAGACCTTCGGGGGTGATATACTCGGCTGCTGCTGGTTGGTAACGCAGCGGAAGCCAGCTGGAGTCCCATTGGAAGCCTGCCTCGGCGACACAATCCAGCGCCCATAGGTCCGCTGCTTCGCGGAGGAAAAACGGTGCCCGAAAACCGGCTACCGGACTGCCGACAAGGTTCTCGAGGGTTTCCCGCGACCGGCGAAGGTCTTCGCGGACCTCGTCGGGTTTCCGGTCGCCAAGAGGAAGATGTCGCGTGCCGTGGGAGGCAATTTCATGCCCGCGTGCGTGCGCTTCGCGCAGTAATTCCGGATGTTTTCCGGCCAGAGAGGCGAGGCAGAAGAGTGTGGCCCGCGTGTCGGTCTCCTCGAGAATCTCCAGCATTCTCCGGAGGTTTTCCTCGACTCGTGGGCCGTGCAGGGCAATTTCCGCGTCGGTCGCGGGGCCGGAGCCACGAGATTCATCATGGTACCAGTCCTCCACATCGATGGTGAGAGCGTTACGAACCGGATTCATGGGCATTTACTAGCAGACTTCGGCCGACCCGGGGGAGCGGGTCGGTCCCGGCTAAAAAATCCCCGGGATCAGGCGCCAGGAATGTGCCTGATAGTCTCGATAAGCGCTGCCGAATTTGGTTTCGAGCACGGCTTCCTCATTGGCCATGCGCAAAAGGGTCAACGGCAACCAGACACCGAGGGCAACGCCGAGTGCGAGGGGGCTTCGGACGGCCAAAGCCGTTCCGACGGCGATCAAAAGCAGACTTGCGTAGCTGGGATGGCGAATCCACGCGAACGGACCTTCCTCGACGAGCCGGTGCTCGTTGGCAACCAGAAGCTTGACCGTGAAATGTTCGCCCATAACGCGCGCGACCCACTGCCGAAGAACGAGGCCCCCGGTGATCAGAAGAGCGCCGCTGATCTCGATCAGACTCGGCCACCGGAGGTGCATGATCGGCTCACGGTTCTGGAAGGCGCCTGTTGCGAGAATGGCGAGAAACCCGAGCTGCATGCCCCAACCGGTCCAATCCCCACCATTGGCCGACTCACCGGCTTCGCGGCGACCCAGATCGAAGGAGGTGAAGCCGGCGGCCAACGCAAGGATGATGGCCTCGGGTGAAGCCATTTGTCCCGCCCAACCCACAAGGAGGGCGGCAAGCCCCCCTCGGACCCAGGGGATCATGGTCGCGAGGTTTGAAGTAGAAGAAGACACATACCCCTCATAGCCGAAAACGGCACCCGCAATCGAGTCCTCAGCCGACTCGGAGGCTGGAGGCGCTCGACCCCGGGCGTCTGCCGAATCGACCGGGGATCGTGAGATGCTGCGCGGAACCGGGACGCCAGGCGCGGCGTTGGCGCGCCACGCGCTCGCGACTGGACCGGTCGAGCCAGGGCCATAAAAGTCCCGCTCCGAGCAGATTCAGGTAACGCAGCACAAGGTAGAGGAGGTAGC
Source organism: Deltaproteobacteria bacterium (assembly GCA_003447545.1). Lineage (GTDB taxonomy): Bacteria > Desulfobacterota > Binatia > UBA12015 > UBA12015 > UBA12015. The sequence goes on from DLYX01000374.1 coordinate 1,534, forward strand.
CTCCACCCCCGAGGCGCTTCCAGACAAATAGGTCTTCGGAGATGGCGGCCTGTTGTTGTCGGGCCGGAGATTGTCGCCGAACGTCGCCACCATGGGTGACGGTGGCCTCCGCACAGAACAGAACGGAGCCCCCGGCCTGCTGCATGCGATGACAAAAGTCGAGCTCTTCACAGTAGAGGAAATAGTCGTCATCAAAGCCCCCGATCTCTTGCGCCTTCCGGCGTCGAGTCATGAGAAAAGAGCCTTGTACGGCATCGGTGATATGGGTCACGCTCTGCTGCTTCCGGGCCGTCTCCGGAAATTTTTCGGCCAGCACCTGCGGTGCCAGTCGCCGCAGAAAGGGGCGCGCCAGGGGTTGGTTGGCCAGCGCAGCCATCGGACCCGGCCAACTGGGTCGGGGGAAGGCACTTCTTTGGAAAGATCCATCACGATCCCGGTGCGCACAGCCGACGATATCGATCGGCGTTGGCCAATCTCGGGCAGCAGACAGGCAGGTTTCAATCGCGGCATTCTGCAGCCGGGTATCGGGGTTGAGCAGAAGCACCCAGTCGTGTCCGGCAATATCCAACCCGAAGTTTACTGCAGCAGCAAACCCCGGATTGTCGGGTGCGGTCCGCCAATGAACGTCGGGGTGCGCTTCCAGCACTCGATTTCGAGCGTCGGGGTTTCCTTCGTTGTCGATGACGATCAATTCCAATTCGAGATTGGGGCTTCTGCGCCGCACGCAGCTCAAGGCACCGAGAACTTCGTCGGTGTCTCGGTAGTGGACGAGAATGACGCTGACGGTGTTCACGGCCGACATATCGGACACCTTGCCGGTCGTGGTTGGCCGGTGGCGAACCTTAGCGAATTCCACCAGACACCGGCTCCCCAGAAGAGATGAATGGTGGGAAAGATAATCAGCAACCGTCCGAGGTGGGCTGTCGAACTCGGAAATGCAGTGATCATGGCTGCGACGACTACAAGCGAGCAATAGCTCGCAATCAGCAGATAGCAGGCCGAGGCCGCGAGGGGCAGGAATACCCCGAGGCTCGCCGTGACCATCAGTGCCGCCAAAAACAGAGGTGGCACAAGTTGGCGCCATTTCATCGAGGCCGGATGTTTCCAGAGGGTATAAGCTCGCCAGCGCCCGTAGCGAAGATATTGATGGCGCAAGGCCGCCCAGTTGGACCGGGGTGTGTAGGTGGAATGAATGCGCGGCGAGAGCAGAATCCGCCCCCCCGACTCGCTCAGACGAATATTGAGTTCGGAATCTTCGTTGGCGTGGGCTTGCTCGTCAAACCCGTCCAGGCCGCGCAAGGTCTCCGTGCGCCAGGCTCCGAGATAGACCGTATCGACGAACTTCTCCTGATCGGAATAATGAAAATGGGAATTGCCCAGACCGAAGGGCGTACTCGTCGCCAGCGAAATCGCTTCGCCCATCGGACTTGTCCCCCGGGGGTTCATCCGACCGCCGACATTTTCGGCACGCCCCTCGCCCAGGAGTTGAATGCAAGTCTCCACATAGTCGGCGGCAATCGTCGTACGCGCATCGACCCGGATGAAGAATTCCCCACGCGCTTCCTTGAGGGCGAGGTTCAACGCGGGTGCCTGGTAGCGCGCCGGATTCCGGAGCAGGCGCAGGCGAGGTTCGTTGCTCGAGATGCTCTCCACGATCAAGCAGGTCTTGTCCCGGGAGCCTCCGTCGACCACGAGAATCTCGATTTCGTGAGCCGGCATGGTTTGCGTGCATATGGCCTCGAGCGTTTGTCGGATGGAGGGTTCCTCGTCGAGAACCGGAATCGCGATCGTGACTCGAGGGGCGCTCATGCGTTGGCTCTTTTTGTTTCGACGACTTCCGCATAGGTCTGGGCGAGTTGGTCCCCGAGAGCATCCCATCCGTAGTGGCGTCGGACGAGGTCGAGTCCGGCCGCACCCATTTTTTCGCGGGCGTTGCGATCTTGCAGGAGTGCCGCGATTGCTCGCACGAGTTCATCCGGGGTGTCCGCGATCTGCAAATCTCTGCCGTCGACGGCCTCGATGCCCTCCGCTCCGACGGTCGTGGAGACCACGGGGCGCCCCAAAGCCATCGCCTCGAGAATTTTGATGCGGATTCCGGATCCTACGCGGGTGGGTGCCAGAAAGACAGCACCGCGAAGAATCTCGGGTCGCACGTCGTTTACGTAGCCGGCAATATCGATGCCCTTGTTTGCGGCATCTTCTCGAGCTTCGGCCGGAATCTCCTTACCGACGATGGTAAGCCGCGCCTCGGGCTGCACCCTCCGCATCTCCGGCCAAACCTCCCGGCACAGAAAGAGCAGTCCGTCGCGGGTAGGCCCCCAGGAGTAGTCACCTGTGGTGACGACACGTTGCTCGTCGGGCAAGCAGTCGGGGTCGGGTTGGAAAAACTCGAGATCGACGCCATCCGGCAATACTTTCACGGAGGCTTGAGGTGCAAGTTGATGGAGCTGCGCGGCATCGACTGCTGTGACCGCGAGGCATTGGTCGAATCGCGCACACGATATTGCCTCATATCGAGCAACAGCGCGGGACTGAGCGCGGATCAGGGGTCGAAGAAAGGGTCGAGCCGCTGTTTCGGCGTATCTCTCGAGAATCCTGCTTTCGACATTATGTTGGCGAAGGATCGTAGGGAGCTGAGGTGGGATAGCCTGGACGTAGGCGGCCGTATGCAGATGGTCGAAGTGGACGATATCTATGTCGCGGCTTTCGCAGAGATCGGCGGCCCGTTTTGCAACGGCGCGCGAATGAAAGCGCGACATAGCCAGGGGGCGTTCGGAGGTGGCAGCATCCAGCAGCGAGAAGATGGATCCGGTCCGGTCCTCGACAGTGACGATATGATCGCAGAGGGGTGCCAAGGCGGGAATGCCTTCGCGCGGATCTTCCTGGCAGAGACTCAGCAAGGTCAATTCATGGTGGCGGCCGATCTGGCGCACCAACTGGTAGAGCGCCATCCGACCACCGTTGTCGGGCGGCCAGGGGAGCTGAGGCGTGATTTGCAGAACATGCATGATTTGGTCGGAGGGACTCGAAGTCCCTCCTTACTTCTTGCATGTCGTGGTGGAAATTTCTGCCAGTGGCGTCGATTTCAGAGTTCGGGAAGGACCGCCTCAAGTGCGGCGATGACGGCCTCCTGTGTGAAGGGTTTGGTGAGATAACCGCTTGCCCCTGATTGTTGCGCCAATTGGCGGTGTTTTTCACTGCCGCGTGAACTGCAGATAATGACGGGAATTTCCTTGAGCTGAGGATCGTTTCGGACCGCATGAAGGAGCTCGTATCCATGCATTCGCGGCATCTCCAGATCGGTAATCAGAACACGGTATTGCCCACTGCGCAGCCGGTCGAGAGCCTCGCGGCCGTCGACAGCGGTGTCCCCGGAAACGCCGGCGCCTTCCAGAAAATGATGCGCGAGTTTACGGACACTGATCGAATCTTCCGCCCACAGGACGGCTGCTTCGGAGATTTCGGTTCGTTTCTCGAGTGGACGGTCCGCACCCGAGGGGTGTTCCCGCCAAGCGGCATGAAGTCGGCTGGCGTCGAGGGCAAAGACGACATTTCCATCCCCTCGCAGCGTCGCACTGCTGATGAACGGATGATTATGGAAAAGAGGGCCGAGCGGCCGAATTACCGCTTCCCGCTGCGACTCGATCTTCTCCACGAGCAGAGCGACCCGAGTGTCGCCACAGCGCAGGATCACGGCGGTTTGTGGGTCGGCACCGGGCGGGCATCCCAGGAGACGGTGCAGCGGCAGTGCCGGAAGCCAATCGTTTTCGAAGGCAACGAGATAGCGTTCTTCCTGCTCCTGCAGATCCTCGGGATTGATATTGATCACGGTTTCGACCGGGCCCTGTGTCAGGGCGATGGTCTCCGTCCCCGCCCGCAACAGGAGGATTTGCTCAATCATCGAGGTCAGGGGGATATGAATTCGAATTTCGGTGCCCTGCTCGCGCTCGGCTTGAATCGTGACCGAACCTCTAAGTCGGGCAACCTCGGATGCGACGACATCCATGCCAACGCCGCGACCCGATACCGTGTCGGCTGTTT
>DLYX01000601.1 GCA_003447545.1 Deltaproteobacteria bacterium
GTGTAAAATACGCGCCCCTTCCCTTGCGTCCGCACCCAGGTCCACGGCTCGGGCTCCGTGATATTGTCATCCTTCCCTGCGATCTCGCGCACCATCAATACCGAGCGATCTTTTTCGTTGTGGTTCTTATGTTTATAGGTTTCGTCCCAAGCTTCAAACCCCTGCACGCCTTCCATCGCCGGGTGTTTTTCATCGATGACTTTTGCAGTGAACGTGCCGGTCTTGTGACTATCGAAGCGGCCACCCACCAGCTTATCGAAACCTGGCTCGTTGCCGAAGCACCAGCTCGCGCAATGCACCGGCACGAAACCCCCGCCGCCCTCGACATAGCCTTTGAGGTTCTTCCACTGCTCAGGTGTGATCTTGCCATGATTCGCATACAGAAGCACCGCGTCGAACTTACTCAGATACTCCGGGTCACCGAAAGCCTCCTCGACGTTCGTCACGTAGTCAAAGTAGATCGCATCCCGCCCAAGCGCTTTCGCCAACATTGGGTAGAACTTGTTGCTGTTGTGGTGCTCGCTCTCGTGGCCGAGGAACAACACACGGATCGCACCTTCTTTCGGGGTTGAAGTCGGAGCGACGCGAGCGGATATGGCAAGAGCCCCAATGAACAAGGCGAGGGTAAGGGACAAGATACGCGCTGTTTTCATAATTTGATGGATCTATAGATTATTAAATTGAGAGGGCCGGTGATTTCATTTGGTCAGGTTTGCTGGTTCAAACTGGGAGTTCATTTCTCCCAGACTTCGAATTCGGTAAGCCCACTACGCGCTTTGCCTGAGTTGGTGAAGACGGCGCGGATCTTCTGTGAGGTCACCTTATCGAAGGTCGCGGTGTTTTTGGCGCTTCCCTTTGGTGTTTCCGGCGACTTCTTCAGGCCTTTCACGTCGACCCATCGCTCACCGGAAAGGTATTGGACCTTGTAGCTAGTTGGTGTCTGCACGCCCCCGCGGTCGTCGTAGATATGGAGTTCGACCCGGGAGAAGGTCTTGGGCTTGCCAAAATCGACCTCCAGCCAATCGGCCTCGTTGGGAGAGCCGTAGCTGGTCCAGCGGTTCACCGGGTTCGGACGGAAGATGATCCTGCCATCGATGGCCGACTTCGGAACCCCACCGTATCGGTCGTGGAAGGAGGCCGATGCCTTGGGGAATTCCGCCCCGCTAGTGTTGGTGGAAAGGTTGCCCGCAGCGGGCGGCGGCGTTTGGTATGGAGTTGTTCCCGATCCCCAGGCTTGGAACTCAGTGATCCCGGTGCCGGTTGCCTCTTCCGCGCGATGAAAGACGACGCGCATGCGCTGCAGCGGTATTTCTGCAAACGAGATCGTATTGGGGCGGCCACCGGCAGGGGTTTTCGGGTTGCGATTCTGTCCGGGGATTTCGACCCAGGCCTTGCCGTCCCAATGCTGCAGTTCGAAGCGGCTAGGGGCGAGGACACCTTCGCCATCGTCGAGGAGGAAAAGCTTAATGGTGTCGATCGGACGGGGCATTCCCAGGTCAATCGAGACCCAATCGGACTTGGTGGTGGAACCGACGCTGGTCCAGCGGTTGCTTGGGGGGGTATCGTAGCGATACTGGCCATCGTAAATCAATGCTAGGGAGCTTTCGGGGCCGGTATGTGAGGCGTCGTAGGACGGGAAGTAATCGCCGTCGTTGTTCACCGCGTAGTTGAAGCGTGTCTCTTCATTCAGAGGCACCTCGCGGGCGGCTGGGAGTTTGACTTCGAGCTTCGCCAGTTTCGGCGAGCTAGCGACCTTTTTACCGTCGACGAGCACGTGCAGGCCGACGCCCTGACCGTAGCGGTCGCCCTTCCTATCCCAACAAATAGCAACCTCGTGCCCCTGATAGGGGATTGCGTCGAGGGCGAAGAAGTCCCACGATGCAGGCGCGAGCGGATCGACGACCAACGTGTCGCCCCCATCCGCCTTCAAGCCGACGAGGCCGGTGATGACGAGGTCGTTAAAATTGGAGTGGAAGTAATGCTCGCTGCGATTGCGCATGTCGTGCCCCGCCCATGATCCGGTATCCGGGTGCAGCGCCTCGGCGATGTAGGGCTTACCGTCCTTGCGGTGGGAGATGGCGAAGGTGTGCAATAGATCAGCATAGTCGATCCGTGAGATGTGTTCCTGGGGATAGTTGTGCAGGACGTTCGCCATTGCCTTGAGCGTTTGGGTGGTGGCGAAGGGCCAGGACTGGCCGCTCCACCAGCAGCAACCCGGCTGCAAGAGGAACATCGGGTCATTGCGCTCGGCGGTGGACGGGCCAAAGGGAGCCTTGAAATACTCCGGGTCCATTAGGAACTTCCACGCCGCCTCCTTACCGGGGTCAGGTAGGTTGAAGGCCCGGGGGACGTATCCGTGAAGCTCCCGGCCATGGGGGCTACCGGCGAACTTTCCGCTCTGATAGGTCAGGGTGTGCGCTTTGACCACGTTGCCTTCCTTATCGATTTCTTCGCGGGAGGACATGGGGAAAAAGAACTGCCGCTTCGGATCCCACAGCTTTTCTTGGACTACGCTCTTAAGAGCTGCCGCACGTTTCCGGTAACGTTCGGCTTTGGCCGGGTCCCCCGCGAGCTTGGAAATTTGCTCAAGGGCCTTGGCGTCGGCCCACATGTATGAGTTAAATGTGGGGCGGAAGGCGCGGTCACCGCGCAGGATGTCCTTGGTTTGGCGACTGTTGATATTGAACTCCATTCCGTCGTCGTGGCCGCTCTGCCAGAACATGCCCATCTCATCGACCCAGTGCCGCGCGCGCCAGGCTTCGTGGTGTTTCTCGAGATCGGGAAGCAGGTCGATGAGGAAGATTTTGTTGGGATGAATGTGATCGACGGCGACCGCGCAATCGGCGAGCCACGAG
>DLYX01000476.1 GCA_003447545.1 Deltaproteobacteria bacterium
CGCGAGCAGGATCGAAGCCGAGCAGTTGATCGTCATCGACGTCGAGACCTGATCAAGGGGAATGTCGCGGAACAAGATCTCGGCGTCCGCGATGGTCGAGATGGAGACGCCCTCGCGACCAACTTCGCCAAAGGCTCGGGGGTGGTCCGCGTCGTAGCCCATCAGCGTCGGCATATCGAAAGCCGTGGACAGACCGTCCTGCCCTTCTTCGAGGAGGAATTGGAAGCGTTCGTTGGTGTCCTCGGGCGAGCCGAACCCGGCGAATTGCCGCATGGTCCATCGGCGGCTGCGGTACATCGTCGCGTATGGACCCCGCAGAAAGGGATAGGTTCCGGGCGCACCCACGGTCTCGCGATCCGGGTCGGCTTCGTAGAGTGCCTGCAACGGCAACCCGGAAAGAGTTTTTTCAGGTCGGAGTTTGTTGTCCTCGGATGCCATATCGCCTGCTTCGGGGCGATCAGTAGGCGAGGGGATTGCCGACACTGGCCGAGGCCGGACGTTGGACTTCATTGGGGTCCGGACGGAGCGCCTCGATCACGATCTCCGGATTGATCTGGCGCTTTTTGATTTTGGCGATGGCATCGTTGGCGAGTCGTTTGAGGTCGGCATCGTCGTTCCCCTTGGCGACTTCTTCGAGGCGGTAGATCGAAGCGGGGTCACCGATCGCTCCGAGGGCGAAAATTCCGGTGCCGACAGTGCGTCGCTCCGATTCCCGGGTCAGAAGGTCACCGATAGGCCGGGCCGCGCGAGGGTCCCCGATTTTGCCGAGGGCGACCAAAACTCGCTGCTTTAGCCAGGGCTCGCTCTCTCGGAGATAGAGCATCTGGATCAATGAGGTCGTGGCGCCGCTGGCACGCATGGTTCCGAGAGAGTCAATCGCCTTGAGTTGCACACGGTTGTCTTCGTCCGAGCAGGCCTCGACGAGATACTCGACGGCTTTTTCGTCCTTGGATTGCGCCAGCTGCTTCACGGCAAAAAGACGGATAGTCGGGTCGCTGTCTCGTAGTTCCGCCGAGAAGTCCTCGGCATCTTCGCTGCCGCCTCCGCTTGCGGCCGGGGGCTGCGCATTGGGTTGCCCGCCCATTCCTCCGCCACCGCCGCCCATGCTCCCACCCATGCCACCGCCACCGCCTCCGCCCATCTGGGCGCTGGCATAGGCTGGCATCAGGAGAAGAAGCAGGCAGCTCAAAAGGCGAGCGCCACGGACAATCGGTTTGGGTCGAAGCACACACGAATTTACGACAGAAACCCGCGAATCGCGCAACAAGGGAGGCCGATTCGTGATTTTTCTTTGCGATTCCTCTCGAACTTCGTGTGATCAGGTGGCAAGAATCGCCGTCATGAGAATTGAAACCGGTGTACCCATCACGGATTGGCGCAAGGTTGGCCCAGCGGCTTCGGCTGCCGAGGCGAACGGCTTTGATGGGCTTCTGAGCTTCGAGATTACCAATGACCCGTTCGCTCCCTTGATTCCCGCTTGTCTGGCGACCGAAAAAATCCGCCTCGGGACGGCAATTGCAGTCTGTTTCCCCAGAAGCCCGATGGTGGTGGCCAACACGGCCTGGGATCTGCATGTCCACTCCGGGGGGCGCTTTACCCTGGGGCTAGGTACGCAGGTAAAAGGCCATAACGAACGGCGCTTCAGTGTTCCCTGGACCCCGCCTCTACCTCGATTGCGAGAATATATTCAGGCTTTGCGGGCCATCTGGCGCTGTTGGGAAAAGAAGGAAAAGCTCGATTTTCGAGGAGAGCACTATCAATTCACCTTGATGACCCCGGAGTTCGCGCCGCCCCCCGCGGGATTGCCTCCGATCCCGATCACGATCGCAGCGGTCCGCCCGGCCATGCTGCGGCTCGCAGGTCGTATGTGCGATGGCGTTCGCCTGCATGGCTTTGCCACCAAGCGATACGTGGATGAGGTCGCCATGCCCAAAATCACTGAAGGTTTGGCCGCGGCGGGACGCGACCGGTCCACCTTCGAGGTTTGGGGTGGCGGGTTTCTCGCGACGGGTAAGGACTCGGACGCCGTGGCGAAGGCTTGCGAAGCGATTCGCTACCGAATCGCCTTTTACGGCTCGACCCGCAGTTACCACCCGGTTCTGGAGATCCATGGCTGGGAGGATCTCGGAATGAAGCTGCATGCCATGTCGAAGGAAGGGCAATGGGATAAAATGGCTGCGGAGGTGCCTGATGAGGTTCTCGAAGCCTTCACGGTGATTGGGACCTATGGCGAATTGGCGCCCAAATTCGAGGCGCGTTACGGCGGGATTACCGACAGCACAACGATTGAATTCAAAGGGATTCCTGATGGAGAAGCGCAGGAAATCCTGCAGGACCTGAAGCGGGTCAATAGTCCCTTTACCGGCTTTGCGCTGGATTGGCCCTGAGGATTTGGCGGGTAGCCCCGCCGGATCCTCGAACGGAACGCTTTCAGGGTGAAGGGGCGTATGCCGGAGGCTGAAAAACCTCCGGCCGTGTGGGTCGTTTTGGTGGCGACGGCTGGGGCGGAGTGGTATCTCCGATCTTGATGCCCCGCGTCGTGAAAAGATATACGAACCGAAAACTCTATGACACAGCGACCAGTCGGTACCCTTCGCTGGATGACGTTGCGGTCTTCGTCCGTGCCGGAGAAGAGGTGCAAGTCCTCGATAACGTCTCCGGAGATGATCTGACCTCCGTGACTCTGGCCCAGATCATTCTGGAAGATGAACGTCGCAAGAAGAGCTTTGTATCAATCCCCCTTTTGGAGGATTTGGTGCGCGGCGGTGGCGACGCAATCGTGGATGCTACCCGTCAGGCAACCGAGGTCATCGATGATTTCCGCTCGAAAGCCGAGCAACGAGTGAATGACCTGGTTGCCGAAGGCGTATCGCGTCGGGATGCGTTTATGGGCGTGATCGACAGTTCTCGCACGCGGCTCGATAATCTGCAGAAGCAAATCGACGATGGCGTGCGCGATTCGATCGATCGCTTCCGCGACGCCACAGGCATCGGTGCGGAACTGGAGAAGCTTGAAGCCGGGCTTCGCGAAGTCGAAGGTCGGATTCGGAGTCTTCTTCTGCAGGAGGAAGCGGCCGAGCAGGCAAAGGAAGCGGCGGATTCCCGTCCGGAGAATGCAGCAGGCCCGGAAGAGGCTTCCCTGAAAGCCGAACCGGAGAATGCGGAAGCCGGGAAAGCCGATCCGGGGCATGCGGAGTCGGCGAGTACGGAGCCGCCAACAAACTGAACGAGTCATCTCCGAGGACGGAACGATCGCACACGCGGTCTTTACAGGGCCGGAGAGAATGATAGGCGCAAACGAGGATGGGCAAGAGACGCAAGGATTTACGGGGCAAGAAATCGGTCACGGCGGCCGGTTCGAAAAAAGCCAAGCCCTCGGCTCAGGATGAGAAACTGCAGATCCTGGTCGGAGAGCTGCGTGATGTTGCCGAGTCGATCGGGATTCGTGTCCGACGCGAGCGTTTGAAGCGCGAAGTCGGCTACTCGGTGCGCAGCGGTCTTTGCCGCGTGGAAGGCGAAGAGGTTCTCCTGCTCGAGAGTGATCTCTCTCCTGATATTCAGGTGGATTTACTGGTCGGCGTGCTTGCGGGCCGCGATCTGAGCCTTGTGGAGTTGACGCCGGATACCCGGCGGTTGCTTCAGGAAGTGTGATGCAAGATGGCTTCCGGGGAAGAAAGATTTGTCGCCTTTCGAGCAGCCTTGAAGCAAAAAGGGCTGAAAACGACCTCTCAGCGAGATGATATTGCCCGGACTTTTTTTGCCAGCAGCAAGCATTTGAGCATCGATGACCTTTATCGCGAGGTGAGGGATATCAATCCTGGCGTCGGCTACGCCACGGTCTACCGCACGATGAAGCTTCTCAAGGACTGTGAATTCGCCGAGGAGCAACACTTCGCCGATGGTCATACGCGCTACGAGAATGCCGATGTCGAGGAACATCATGACCATATTCTCTGCGATGATTGCGGGAAAATTGTCGAGTTTGCCGACGAGTCGATCGAGCGTCTGCAGGAAGAGATCGCCGCGCGCCTTGGATTTGTGCTCTCGCATCATCGGATGGAACTCTACGGCGTCTGCGAGCCCTGCCGCACGAAAAAACAAGAGGAAGCCTGAGATCCTTCTTGCGCGGCGCTCGCGGGCTTCCCGATCCGAAGCAATCGGTCGGGCGCCTTTTCTCGGCGGCGCACGGATGGCCTGGCGCTGGGTCCATTGCTCCGACGGCCTCCCCGTGAGAGGGTCCGCGCGATGAAACTGGGGAGCGATCGCTTTCTCGACGACCCGAAATCACGGAGCGCAG
>DLYX01000189.1 GCA_003447545.1 Deltaproteobacteria bacterium
GTTTGGTATCGGTTATTTTGTGAGCGTTATGGCCGCGCAAGTTCTGTTCGGGATGATCGCCAGTGTCATCGTGATGTGGTTCTCTCGGCAACGCGAGTTCCGGGCTGACTCCGGTGGCGCCCAGTTGGCCGGCCGCGGCAAGATGATTGCCGCCCTCGAGGCGCTGAAGAACCCCCATACGGAGGTCGAAATGCCGCAACAGTTCTCTGCTTTCGGGATCTCGCCGGGGCATCGGTCCCGTTTCGGAGCTCTTTTCATGAGCCATCCCCCATTGGACGAAAGGATCGACGCGCTTCAGCGAGGATCCTGAGAAGCGAGGGGGTGCAGGCTGGATTCCCTTGCAGCCAACCTTGAAATCGTATCGAAGTGAGCGCAGGTCGGAAGCTTTTGCCCTGCAAGCCAGTATAATGTGCAGCCCCGGAGACAAGAGATGAGAAGTTCAGCGAAATTATTTTTGGCACTGGTTTGCCTCGGGATGGTTGCATGCGGGGGCAGTAGTTCGAGCAAGGAGGCCAGGCCCGCGTTGGACTTGGAATTTTCGGATCCGCCGATTGATTTGGAGGGGACAGCTGCGAAGTTCGTAGCGGACCTTCGCTACGGCGAGGGCGAACGGAACTTTTTGGACATCTACCTACCGGAGTGCTCGGAGCCGACGGCTTTGGTCATTTACGTCCATGGGGGCGGGTTTACCGGTGGTAACAAGTCGGCCGGGCATCGAAACCCCGGCAATGTGCGCGAGTTCCTCGATAATTGCGTGGCTTTTGCGACGATAAACTACTTTCTTCTGGACGTTCCGTCCCGAGCCGAAGGAACCGACTCGATCGCCGCGCAGGGCGGTGTGCTTTCATCTTTGCGGGATGCCGCCCAATCGCTGCAATTTTTGCGCTACAATTTCGCGATCCTGAACCTCGATCCGACCCGAGTCGCGATGTACGGTGCTTCGGCTGGTGCGGGCGCGAGTCTGTGGATGGCGACAAGCGACGATATGGCCGATGCCGACAGCGCTGATCCTGTCGCGAGGGAGTCTACTCGGATCCTGGCTGCGGGCGCGTTGGCCACGCAGTCCACCTATGACGTGATGAAATGGGACACGATCCTCATGCCGATCACGGAGCAATTCGCAGAAGCTTTGGGCGGGACGGATATCCCAACGGTCGCTGCGGCCGTGGGCGCAACCAACTATATGCTGACGTTTCTCGGCGTTCCCGAGGTGGCGGATATCTATACTCCAGAGAATGCCGAATATCGTGCCAGTATCGATATGCTGGGCATGATGGATGCCGAAGACGCGCCGCTCTTTGTCCGAAATTACGCAACCAGCTTCGACGACCTTCTCAACGTTTTCCTCCATACGGGTCTGCACGCGCTTGCCGTCATGGATCGTGCGGATGCGGTGGGGCTTGAGAATGTCACGTATGTCGAGGGCGCTTTTGCGCGGGAAGATCCGTCGGGGCTGGAGTTGGTTCCGTTCCTCCTTGGCCATCTGGAGTGAAGCCCGACGAGCGAAGGCTGTGATTGGCGATGAAACTGCCGGTGGCACAGGCCGTGGGGTAACCTGTAGGCCGGGACCCGCCCATTCCGATGATTATATCGCATAAGCATAAATTCATCTTCATCCATGGCCCCAAAACGGCGGGTACAGCGATCGCCGACCAATTGCAGCCAATTTGTGGGGATAGCGATCTCGTCGTCCAGAAGAGGACATCGGGCCTGCAGAAACACGACGGTTCCGAGCGGATCCGGGATTTCGTTGGTGATGCCATCTGGCAAAACTACTTCAAGTTCACATTCGAGCGGAATCCATGGGATAAAATCTTTTCGCTCTACTGTATGCAGATGGACCCGGACCACTGGCTGCGCGACGAGGGCGGGGATTGGACGCGAGTGCGGTCCGATCTGCGGCGACGAATGTACGGCCATCGCACGCCTTCTTTCCGGAAATGGCTCCTGCGCAAGAATCGCGGTCTTTTCCATTCACGACTGCCCGAGTACCTCGGGCATCTCTATTTTGTCGAGGGGCCACTCGCGGTCGATTTCATTGGTCGGTTTGAAGAACTGCACCGGGACTTTGCCAAGATTACCGATCGGTTGGGCGTGGATGTTCGGCTCGGAACCGCGGATCGCGCGGTCCGAAGAAAGACCGATCCCGACTTCGATCCGGCTATCCCCTCGTATCGAAAACACTACGACGAGGAATTGCGAGAAGTTGTTCGCCGTCGCTACCAGCGCGAGATCGAATACTTCGGCTACGAATTCTAGCTCCTCGATGGTCGCGCAGGGGCATGGTTTCGTTCCCGGAAGGCCTTGCTTTACAATTGCACCCGGACAGGGAGGGGCTTCATGAGTTTAATTGCATTCTTGATTTTGGGGGCATTGGCGGGTTGGTTGGCGGGGGTTCTTACCCGCGGCGGCGGATTTGGTCTGGTTGGCGATATGGTCGTCGGCATTGTCGGCGCTTTTGTCGGAGGATTTCTCTTCAGCCTGGCCGGGCTGGATGCGATCGGTTTCATCGGGGCGCTGGTTTCGGCGACAGTTGGAGCGGTCGTGTTGCTTTGGGTCGTCGGGATGATCAACCGCGCTTGAAATTGTCCTGAGCGAGATTTCTTCCGGCTGTCTTCCGTATCCTCGAAGTCGAGGCGGAATCGGGGATCGCCATCCGGAAGCGAGAGCGCTCGGTTTGCGAAAGCCTCGACCCTTGATGTCCAACTTGGTACCTTTGACCTCGGCAGATCGCTCGATTTCAGAGGGGGAATTTTGATGGCGCATCGCACGAAATTTTTAGGTTCAAGTTTTCTGGTGGCCGCGTTGGCCCTTGGTCTGGTGCCTTCTGTCGTTGACGCAAAGCTTCCGCGGGCGACTGCCGTAGAAATATCAACCGTCCAACAGGAGTTGCTGGAACTTCGATATTATACGGGCCCTGTGGATGGGCAGCGCAGCGAGGCACTGCGGTTCGCGGTTGAGGCTTTTCAAAAGGTCAATGGCCTGAGTCGCGACGGTATCGTTGGTCCCGAGACTCTGAGTGCTTTGGCGACATCGTCGATTCCGAAGGCCAATACGGTCCACGACGGAATTCACACCGAGGTCGATATTCCTCGACAGGTGCTTGCCGTTTATGAGGGAAATCAACTCTTGAGGATTTTGCCCGTCTCCAGCGGCAGTGGGAAGACCTATCGGGCGCCTGATGCCACAGAAGATAGTGTCGCCAACACCCCCACCGGTTCCATGAGTTTCCTTCGCCATATCGAGGGGATTCACCGCAGCCATCTCGGTCGGCTCTGGAACCCGGTATACTTTCACGCGGGCGGCTTCGCCGTGCATGGTGAGCCTTCGGTTCCTGTCTTTCCCGCGAGCCACGGATGTATTCGTATTCCGGTGGGAGATTCCGAATGGTTTGAGCAGACCGTGCCTCTGGGGTCTGCGATCCTTGTCTCCCCGGATGCGCTCTCGCTCGAGCCCGCGACCGCCTTGGACAAGAGCCTCTAGCGCCTCATGGCAGGAAGAGGCTCCGGGCTTCCCACTCGGGAGCAAATGCGACCAGGGCCCCGCCGTCCTTGATGGCATCGATGATCGAATTCGAGGTTGCCCGGGGCAGAGCGGGGCAGCCCCAGCTCCGCCCCATCCGGCCGTGGCGCTGGAGGAATTGCGGGCTGACATAGTCGGCTCCATGAATGACGATACTCCGGTCGAAGGCCTTGTCGTTGATACCCTGCTCAAGTCCGTGCAGGCGCAACGAGTAGCCATGTTTGCCGCGGTAGGTGTTTCCTGCCGCAAACAGGCCCAAGCTCGTCTGCAAACTCTCCGGAGTGTTGGAGAAGTTTTTTGCGTAGGCATCGCCCGAGTTTTTGCCGTGAGAAACCCAGTCATGGAAAAGAACGCTTCCCTCCACGAGGTCGAGAACCCAGAGCCTCTTGTCGGATGAGGGTAGGCGATAGTCGATGATCGCCAGCCGCGGCCGCGAAACTAATTCCCTGCTTTTCGCCTCCGCGTAAGCCCGCAGCGACAGTGAGAGAACCTTCTCGGGAAGTTTGGGGGCCGCGCGCACGATGCTGGTGAAGGACTCCCTCAGGCCCGCGGGAATCGTCTCGAGGATCTTTGGTGCGGCCTTGGGCTCACGAGCGACTGCTGTCGCGGTTAGTGAGAGTGCCACCGCGAGCACCATGATTCCCGGAATGGGCCCGAGAAGTTTTCTCCAGTTCATGCACCGATGGTACCGGCCGCAGGCCGACGGTGATAGCCTGCATGCCGGTACGAGATCGGTTTTTTCAGGCGTCGGCCTTAGGGTGTTCCCGCGCAGATGCCGCTGGTGCATTGGTCACCCGTGGTCGATCCGTTGGCGTCGTCACAAACGGTTCCGTCGGTCACGGGGATGGGGGCTCCGCAGGTGCCGGTCATCGGGTCA
>DLYX01000162.1 GCA_003447545.1 Deltaproteobacteria bacterium
AGCCATCAACCGCGCGATCGTGATAGATTTCGAGGGGGCGGGACGGTCTCATGAAGGCACGGCTCCACCACCCATCTTGCTGGGCGTGCTCAGCGGTGGAGCCTACCGCGCCTACTTCCTTCACGATCGCTTCACCCGGCGATGGGTCCGGGCGGCCAGAACCGCTGGACCCGAGCGCATGGCGACAGCGTCCCTCCATTCGGTGGTGAGTTCGCTGGTCGAGCAGGCCGAGCGGGAGAACCGCGTCATCCTGCATTTCAGCCGCCACGAGCCTGGTATGCTGGAGACATATATTCAGGACAAGGCTCTGGTCGTTCGGCTTCGTGCCGTGCTCGCCGATGGCAAACCCCTGATGGTCAGAGCTGCTGCAAAGAGGCAGTGCAAGCCGCCCGCAGCAAAAGACCTCAAAACACTTGCGGGGATTCTTGTTCCCGACATTCAGGCCCAACAGACCAAAGTCGATGTGGGGGGCATTACTCGATCATTGGAGAAATCAGCGGCCCGGGGCGATTGAAAAGACGCCGAGTTGTTGAAGCTATCCAAATTGCTCGAGGATAACCGCCTCGACTTGGAGATTTTGCAGCAGGGCGCCCGAGAGGCCCGCCGGATCCGCGGCCCCCGGAAAGCTCGCGGTCATGAGGCCTGACTCAGCGAAACATGACTTCAACAGAGCTGCTGTTGATCCCGATCCCTGACGCCGAAGTCGTCTGGCCATTGTGAAGACGCGAGATGGACCCAACCGCAGTCCCGGGAATGCTGAAAAAACTGAAAAGATCGGTCGAAATCCCCTCGAAAATCTGGGTCTGCCATACGAAGGCCTCCCCGACGGCAGCGCAAACCAGACTGCCGGCGAAAGGATCGGCACCCGATGTGATATTCCCCTCATACAGCGAGCACATCGCACCCGAGGTCACAGCGGCTTCGAAAGTGGCGCCTGTCAATCTTCGAAAGTCCTCAAAACGAGCGAGCACGCGCCCACCGACGGTATCGCCCTGGAGCAAGCCACCCAACTGGTTGCAGGTCTCGGCATTGGTCAGGTCGATGGTGAAGGTGCCCACGCATTCGTCAGGCACCTGCAGCCCCTTGCGGCCGTTGGGGGGCACGTTCAGATCAGCCGTACCGCGAACGGATTTCGGCACCACGAATGTGACTGAAGACGGCGATGGGTTGGCGATTCCGGCGCGAAAATCGGTTGTGATCGTGCCACGCAAACGAGTCGGTCTGGCCTCGGCGGCGGTCACACTCGCGAAGGCGAGCACGAGGGTGAAAAAGGAGATTATTTTCTTCATGGTGATACTCCGTGAGCCTGATCGCACCAGCTGGGGTGCATGCGCGGATCGGTGAAAAAAGTCGTGTTGCGGTGTTTGCTCAAGGGAACTCGGACCAAACTTTGCCCTAAACGCCATCTGTCATCGCACACTCTATCGGAAATTTTCCGAGGCGCCAGAAATATTGAAAAAAATAACAGGGAGGCTTTCCTCCCGTTTCATGTGGCGGCCAGCAGCCGTCCGCGTGCTTCGAGAAGACGGCCTGGATAGTCACTGATGATCCCGTCGCAGCCCATTCGGGCCAGCGCCTGAATCCGTTCCGGATCGTTCTCCGTCCAGGTGAACACCCGCAGGCCTCGGCCATGCGCCTCGGCCACCAGCGCGGGCGTCACATGTCCCGCATAGGGGTGCAGACTCACAGCACCCAGCTGGGCTGCTGCATCGAAAGCCAACGTATAATCCTCATGATGCCAAAGCACCCCGATCCGGGCTTCCGGGGCGACTTCGCGGAGCTCGATCAAAGCTTCGGGATTGAATGAAGAAAAAATGACCCGCGACCAGACGTCTCGATCGCGCACGGCAGCCGCAGCCGCCAAAGCGAGGCGTCGGGAATCCTCCCGGGTCCCGCGGCTTTTCAGCTCGAGATTCAGTTCGGCGGTGGGCAGAACCTGATCCAGAGTCTCCTCGAGAGTGGGCACTTTTTCCCCCGCAAAGGCTGCGTCCTTCCAGGCACCGGCATCGAGAGCGCGCAAATCGTCGAGAGTCTGATCCGCGATCGCCCCGGAGCCGCTCGTGGTGCGGTCCGCGGTATAGTCGTGGATGATGACGACATGGCCGTCGGCCGTCAGCTGCAGATCGCATTCGATCATATCCGCTGCGGCCTCCAACGCGCGCGCGAAAGCGGCATGAGTATTTTCCGGACGTTCGGCCGCGGCGCCTCGGTGGCCCACACGCACAAAGTCCGCCGGTTGGATGGCAAAGGCACTCATGCCCCGCCCTCTACCACCGTGTGGCCCAGCCCGCCAAGACCGGCCGCCCCCCGAACCTCTTTGCGTGTTCGCCGAGACTCGCTAGGCTCTAGCCCTCAATGGCTTCCTCCGGAAAAAAAGATCCTGACCTTTGGACACACGCTCGGATCCCGGCCCCGGAAGAGGCCGAGGACGCGATCGCGGCCCTATGCCTGGAACTCGGTGCCCCCGGGGTCCAGACCGGGGCCAGAGACTTTCGACGCGCAGCCAAAGGCAGCCGGAGAGCACCGAGAATCCGGATCGAAGCCTGGTTCCCTCCGGCCGTCTCTCGCGACAAGCTCGAGAAGGCTCTGCAAAACGGACTCGCTCGAATCCGCGCTTCGTTTCCGGGGCTGAACCCCAAAAGCCTCCGCGTCGCGGATTTCACCGTCGGCGACTACGGCGCCTCATGGCGCGAGAATTTCCCCCCGCTCAAGATCGGCAAGACCTTTTTGATCAGCCCGTCCTGGCACAAGCTGCCACCATCGCGGCGCCATACCGTGGTGATTGACCCCGGGCAGGCCTTCGGGACGGGCCATCATTCGACCACGCGCGGCTGCTTGCTGGCGCTGGAGGAGGAATTTGCGCGCACCGAGGTCTGCCGCGGACTCGACGTCGGAACCGGATCGGGCGTTCTCGCGATCGCCATGCGCAAACTGGGCGCGACTCGCGTGGTCGCCATCGATAATGATCCGCTCTCTCTGGCCGCGACCGAAGATGCGGTGGAGGTCAACGAGTGTGCGCCGCTGCGCGTCGGCGCCAACCTCAGTGCGGCCCGAGGCGAATTCGATATCGTCATCGCCAACCTCTACTCGCGCCTGCTTGTCCGTATGGCAGCCAGCCTCGCCAATCGCGTCAAACCCGGCGGCAGCCTGATCGTCTCGGGCCTTCTCGAAAAACAGGAGGCCGAGGTCAAAAAAGCTCTTCAGGCACAGGGACTTCGCGTGCGCGAGCGCCGATCGCTGGCGACATGGGTCACGCTCACCCTGCGCCGACCGAAACCGCGCGCCAGCCGGAACCCGACATGAGCGCCCGACTCTTTGCCGAACGCGACGCCGAAGACAGGCATGCGGCGCGGCTGAGCCCGGCCAGCACCCGGCACCTGCGCTCACTGCGCCTCGAGACAGGCGATATGCTCGAAGCCGTTCTCGGACCGGGCGACCTCTGGCGCGCCATGATCACCAGCAGCGAGGCCGGAGGTGCCAAGCTCTCCCTGGAGGAGAAACTACCCGCGCCTCCCGAGGACCCGATCGCTCCCATCTGGCTCCTGGTCGCCATCGCCGACCTCGGCCGCAGTGAAACGCTGGTGGAAAAAGTCACCGAATTGGGCGCGACCGATATCTTGTTTTTCCGCGCCGCCCGCAGCCAGGCGCGCGAGATCTCGGACTCTCGCCTGCAACGCCTGCGGCGAATTGCCCTCGCCGCCTGCGAGCAATGTCGGCGGACATGGCCGCCCCGCCTGGCTCAGGCAAACAGCCTCGAAGCCGCACTCCAATCACTACCCGACGACGTGCAAGCGATCGCATTCGACCCGACGGCAGACGAGAACCTCGCTCCCCGTTCCGAGAGCATCGCCTTTTTGATCGGCCCCGAGGGAGGTTTTGATGCGGCCGAGTTGTCCTGGCTCGAACAGCAAAAGATCCCCCGCTGCTCGCTGGGGCCCCGCACCCTTCGATTCGAAACCGCCGCGATCGCGGCTCTTGCCGCCCTCCGAAAGTAACCCGGGTTCCTAGAATCACCCGTTTCCCGCGCCCCCGCCGTGAATCGATGCTGTCTTCACAGCTCCGGGGGAAATGGTATGGAGGGAACCATGAGTAGCGACGCGACAGCAGATCTTCTGAACAAAGACGACGCCCCGGCCCACCTCACGGGCAACTTTGCCCCCGTGATGGAGGAATGCACCTCATTTGACCTGCCAGTCGAGGGGCAGATTCCGACGAGCCTCCGCGGCAGCTATGTGCGCAACGGCCCCAACCCACAGAGCG
>DLYX01000023.1:0-8439 GCA_003447545.1 Deltaproteobacteria bacterium
CTGTTGTTCTTGGTTGGGATGGCGGTCGATTGGTTGTTGGATCTTCCGGTAGCAGGGCGCGTTTTGGCTTTAGTCCTCTTGCTTGTCGTTGCGATTTTAAAAGCATGGCAGCATGGCTGGCGAAACCTGCGGAAGTACGATGCGACTCATACTGCCCTTCAGGTGGAGACAAAGCATGGGGGAATGGAGAGTCTTCTGGTGACGGCGGTGCAGTTTAGGGATTCCGGGTCGGCCTCGAATGGATCCGAGACGCTGCGCGAAAAAACCTGTCGCTTGGCCGAGGAAGCCGCCGAACCACTTCGGGCTAAGGATGCGGTTTCATTCAAAGGATTCCGCCGCTTTATCCTTCTTGCTCTCATCCCGGTGCTGATCATCGGAGGATTGGCAGTCTACAACGGACCGTTTGTGGCCGCCGGCTTTGGTCGTATTTTCACTCCATGGTTGGCGATCGAGTATCCTACGCGCACCTTGATCGAGATTAATGAGGGAGATCGGATTGTGAAGGAAGGTCAGGGCCTTCGGCTCGTGGCAAAGATTTCGGGTGAAGTTCCGGATCGCGCCGAGATTATTTTGCGCACCGGCAAAGGTAAGCCGAGGGAGCGTAAGCTGGCGGTTGCCGACGGAGTTTGCGAATACGAGGCCGAGACGGTGTTCCGTAGCTTCGAATACCGAATTGTCGCCGGCGACGCCGAGAGCGATTGGCACACGGTGCAGGTGATATCGGCGCCCCGGATCGAACGCACCGAAGTCACTCTCGAGTTCCCGGATTATACCCGGCGTCCCATTGAGAGTGTCGAAGCGCTGACCCTTACTGTGCCGGAGGGTACTAAAATTCATTGGAGACTCACCCTTGATCGTGCGGTGGGGGACGCTGAGTTTCGTCCGGCTGAAGGGAAGGCGCTTCCGCTGGAAATCGGGAAGGACGGTCGCTCGGTCACGATGCAGCAGGTGGCCGCCGGGTCGCGGGCATACAGCTTCGGGTGGGTCGACAGGGAGCACGGGTTCAAATTTTCCAGTCCGCGCCACTACCTTCAGGTGGCTCCGGATCGGGCGCCGGGCGTCGAGATGACTTCACCCGCTGGGAACTTGTTTGCGACGCTGGAACGCGAGATCGATTTTGGCTTCCGCGGTCGCGATGACCACGGCCTCGGCGAGGCTTTCATTGTTTACCGGGTCAACAAGACGGGGGAGAAAAAGATTGCCCTGCCGACGCCTGAAGATGGCGATGGTGGCGAGCAGAAAATTGATTGGGATTATCGGGAAGCTCTCCCCGATCTCGTGGTTGGGGATACCGTTTCCTTTGCCATTGAGTTGGCCGACCGCTACCCGGAACCAGATGGCCCGCACCGGGTGCGTTCGGGTGCCCGCCGGGTACAATTTTTGTCCAAGGAAGATTATCTCGCGCAGATCGAAAAGCAGAAACGCCGTCTCCTCAGCCAGATTCGCACGATCTACCGCGAGGAGCGCGGGGTGCATGATGTCATCCGTAATCTCGATCCTTCGGCGGATATTTTCGTGCAGACCTGTCAGGTTGAAGCGGTGCGGCAGGACCTGATGCGCGAACGTCTCGGTGCGATCCGCACTCGGATCAATACCTTGGTCGAAGATCTCGTTGCGAACAAGGTTTCCGAGGAGGCCGAGAGCGCGGCGCTGGTCAAACTCGGCGCCTCACTGACCCGGATCGGCGACGAATATCTCGGACGGGGGGCTACCTTGTTGCGGGAGATTGCCGCGGGGGATGACGGAAAAGAGAAGAGTCCGGTAGCAGCCATCGACATGGTGAATAGCTCGGCACGTGAGCTTGGTCTCGTCGTCTTACAGCTTGGATTTGCTGAAGCTTCGGATGTCATGGCCCGCGAACTGCACGCCACGGCTCAGACCCAAGCCGCCCTTCGTTTGCGAACAATCACCGGAGACGATGTTGACCGGGGTGACCTGGAGAAAGCACAAATTGTCCTGGCAAAAGAGACGGCCCGTTTGCTGGCAGCCACGCCGCGTAACAAAGAGAGCACCAGCGTGGATGCCCTGACCGCCTTTAATTTGTCCCGCCTCGTTAACGGGCTGATTCGCTCGGGGGCCGATGCCAAGATGCGCGAAGCTGCCGCGCTCGTTCCTAAAGCGGAATTCAAAAAAGCGGCGAGTCTGCAAGCGGAGGTCATCGCGGCTTTGCTACATGCTGAGTTCCGCTTGCGACTCGGTGCCGAGTATGAAGCGCTGACGATTGCCCGCGATATTTTCTCCGCGCAAGCTGCCGGGCATAAGACTCTCAGGGAAGGAAGTGCCGCCATAACGGGAGAAGAATTTTTGGATCAAAAATCGACTATCGCGCAATCCCAGTCCGATCTCCAACGGCAAATCCAGTTGCTGCTCATGCCGGAGATCCCGGCGTATCGCCCCAAGCTCTTCGCGGCCTCGGCGCCGCCTGCGCCACCTGTCGATCGCTTACTGGCTTCCGCCGAGACGGCGATGCAGGCGGCCTTGGTCCAAATTGAAGCCGGGGATCGCAAGGCTGCGGCTGTTCATCAACAAGGAGCCGAGACCGCTTTTGCAGAGCTCGCCGAGATTACCCGCAGCCGTATGAAGGCCATGACTCGACAGGAGCAGATGAAGGCTTCGGTCAACAGCTTTGGGAAGCAGGCGGCGCAGTTGTTCATGCTTGAGGAGCGTTTGCTGGTGATGCTCGAGCAGGTGGAAGACGCTGCCGATGATGAGGTTAATACGGCCGCTCTCTCCGTCTTGAATCAGGCCTTGTCCGAGGATGCGAAGGGGTTCCGGGGAGCCATCGTCCTTTGGAGCGAATCTCAAGGGTTGCCGAACGATGAATATTCTCCATTGCTCGAGAGTCTCGCCCGAATAGTGCGCTCGGTCAGTTCGGCCACGCCTTTGCTCAAAGACAACAAGCCCGATGACGCGATCGAACTTCAGGAGCAAGCGCTCGATGCGATTGAAGAGGCCAATACCCTCATTGAGGAACTGACGGCAACGCGATCTTCCTTTGCCGAGGTGCTCGGAATCACCGGAAGCGCTCTTGCTCCGAGTCCACTGTTGGCTGAGATCGAGGATGAGCAAGTTCAGCTTACTGGAATTACCAAGAAGGCCAAACCGGAAGACTATCCGGGGCTGGTCATCCCGCAGAAAAACCTAATTCACGCGGTAGACGCGGTGCTGGCTTCCCTCGATCCTCTGGCGCACAAGATCGAAAGCGGCACGGTAATGCTCTTCGCCAAAGAAGACATGGGCGCGGCCGCGCGCGGTTTGGCAGACGACGACATTGAGGAAGCACTCGACGCGCAATCTTTTGTGGTGGAATCCTTACAGGACTTGCGGGCGAAGATTGACGAGGTGACTCCGGAGTATCGTTACATCCTCGAGGTTACTGAATTTATGTATGAGGCCATGCCGCAGAGCGCGGTGATTCGAACTGAGATGCGGCAGCGGCAGGAGCTGGCCGGGGGCGCACCGGATGCAGAGGAGTTGAAAAAGAAAGCCGGGCGATTCGGAAGCAAGCTGCAGAGGCTCACCGGCGAGGAGCGCTACGCGGATACCGCGAGTAGCTTGGTTGATGCGATTTCAGAGAAAGGATCTGAAGGCAAAGTGGAGGAGGCGCTCGGTGCGCTCGCTGCGGATACGGAGGACATGCAGTTATTAATGGAAAACCTCGCTTACCTCATCACGCCACCACCGACTGGAGCCATCATCGAAGAGCCCTCGGACGAGGTCAAAATGCTTAACGCCGCGCTGTCGATCGCAGCGCATCACAAGGACCTTACGCGGAAGACCCAGGCCACCGCGCCTGCGCAACTGGGTAGTCTCGCTGCGCTGCAACTGAAGCTCGCAGAGCAGTGCAAAGCGCTCTTCCCTCCGCCACCACCACCGGCTCCCGTTGTGCCTGTTAAGCCCGTTAAAGTGCCTCTTACCGAGGAGGTGATCGAAGTTCCCGAAGATGCTTGTCCATTCGACGTTGCCGAATCTGAATCCGACATTGACTCAGGATTGGCTCCCGAGCCCGTCATTGAGGAAGTCGCTCCGGCTCCGATTCCTCGCGCACCCGAGCCGCATCCGAATATCGGGAAAGCCCACCGTCATCTTGCCGAAGCTTCTGCAAAGTTGGAGTCCGGCGATCGTGACGCGGCGATCACCAGCCAGAATCAGGCGGCCGATGCTCTACGCTATTTCATCCTCGAGTATGCCCTGAAGTATGTCGCCGTGCCTCCACCGGCTCCGGCAGACCCCGCACCATCCGACGATGCCGAGCCCGATGACAGCGAGTTACAACTTTTCCTTCCTGGCTCTCTCACCGGAGAGCGCCCCAAGGGCGGACGCCTCGAATGGGAGGTGCTTGGACGCCGCGATCGCGCCGCCTTGAATGAAAACTTCGCGCGCGAGTTGCCTCTCGAATACCGTGAGATCCTCAAGGATTATTACGAGCAGTTGACGGAATAAATTGAGAAACCACGAAAGGAAAACAATGGACACTAATCTTAGCACGGCAGATCGCCGGACCGGAAAGCGAAGTTTCTCGCAACTTCTTCGTGTCGAGTCCCGGAAGCTTGTGATCGCCCTTGTTGTTGGCTGCCTGACCTTCCTCCTGCCCGGTTCCGCATCGGCTCAGCAGGACGGAGCTCCCGAGCTGAGTGCCGAGGCTTCGCGCGCCATCGACAAGGGGCTCGCTTATCTCCTGACGATTCAAAAAGAAGACGGTTCCTGGGACAGCAACGGAGAAGGCGGGCATGCCGTGGCAATGACTTCGCTCTCCCTGATGGCATTCATGTCGAAAGCGCACTTCCCCGGATTTGGTCAATATGGGGAGCAGTTGGATCGCGGGATGAAATGGCTCCTGAAGGAGGCAAAAGGACGGCCCGATGGCTACCTTGGCACGGTGATGTATGAGCACGGGCTTGCTACTCTGGCGCTCTCGGAACTGTGGGGGATGGCCCGCGATCCCGAAGACGATGATGCGATCCAAAGGGCCCTCGAAAGGGCCGTCGATGTCATTTTACGTTCACAGAACCCCGGAGGTGGTTGGCGCTACCAACCTCAGGCGGACGGCGGCGAAGACACCTCGTGTACCCAGACTGTTTTCCACGCTTTGGCCTCAGCCCGCCAGGCGGGGATCTACGTCCCGAACGAGACGATCGCCAAGGTGGTCAAGTATTTGGAAAGTGCGCAAGACCCCCAAACCGGCGGATTTTCCTATACTCCCCGGGGCGGTAAAGTGACCTTGGCCTGCACCGCGGGCGGAGCCTACACCGCCCAGCTTGCGGGACTGCGGGACACTGAAATGACCAGCTCCGCCCTGCGTCATCTCAAGAGCCAGGCTCCCGGCATCATCACCGGAGGCGGTAGTTACTACTACTACACCCACTACTACGCGATCCAGGCGATGGTGCAGGCGGGTGACGATGAGTATGCGAAGTGGTATCCTCAAATTCGCGACGCGCTCATCACCAGACAAAATGAAAAAGGGGCCTGGGACAAAGGCCGCGGCCACGGAGGGGGAGGCTATTCGACCCCCATGGCGATCATCATTCTTGCCACTCCGCATCGTTACATCCCAATCTACCAGCGGTAATGACAGGGCAATCGAAGCATTTGCAATTCCTTGCCATTTGTGCGGCAAGTGTTGCGCTTGTCTTCCCTCAGCCTTGTCCCGCGCAGGAGAAGGCAGCCGGCCTCCCGGAGAAGGAGATTGCCGCGTTACAGAAGGAACTGATCGAAGCCGGAAAGGCATCCTCATCGACTCGAAAGCGTCGCGCCTACAAGAACGTCGTTCGCGACGGAGAAGGCCTTGTTAAAAAATCAAGCGCGGCGACGAGTCGATTCCGTGTCCTGGAAATCATCTTTCAAAGCCAAAAGCGTTTGTTGGCTTTGGAGAATTCCGACCGCAACCGCGAAGCTCTTTTCGTTACCGGTAGCAGGCTGGTCGAGGCTCCGAACGAGCTTGCCGATTTGCGTCTCGAGGCGGATCTATTGCTGTCGGAGCGAGATTTGTCGGCAAAGAACGCAGAGGTGAAAGAGCGTGCCGAAACGCTCGAGGGATTGGTCGCCCGATACCGCGGCACGTCGGGTGAGGCGAAGAGCCTGATGATGGCCGCGCAGATTGCTCCGAAGCTGCAAGCCTTCGAATTGCAGAAGAGAATCTTAGACGCTTTGGGTGAACGTTTCGCCGGCGATATGGAGGTGATTGAGTTCCGTCGTAAACACCTCGGGCTCGGTCGAATGGAGGTGTTGTTTAAAGGGGTCTTTATGCGTTCTGACGGTGTTACTCTGCGGTTTCCGGCTGACTTGATGGGGCGGCAAAGTCTCATGGTTTTTTGGTCGCAGAAGACGCCGGGGTTCGAGGACTACCTCAAGATGATCAAGGAGCAGGAGGATCAATTCCCGGGCCAATTTGAGGTCTTCAGTTTCAACGTTGACGAATTGCCCGACGCGGGAGAATCGACGCTAAAATCGCTGGGCCTTACCTGGACGGTGATGCGCTTACCTGGAGGTAAGAAGAGTCAGACCTATCGTGCCTACGTGGTAAATGATCCCGTCGGCGTCTTTGTCAACGCCTACGGTTATGCTCTCCTCGCACCGAATTTGCTGAACGCGGCGGAGCAGGCCAAACTGGGCGTGCGCGGTGCTCCCTTGGTGATGTCGACCTTGAATCGCCGTTTGGATAACGCGCGATTTCTTTCGC
This sequence comes from Deltaproteobacteria bacterium, assembly GCA_003447545.1. Classification (GTDB taxonomy): domain Bacteria; phylum Desulfobacterota; class Binatia; order UBA12015; family UBA12015; genus UBA12015. The sequence goes on from DLYX01000023.1 coordinate 6,683, forward strand.
AATTGCAGTCGCTCTTGATTGGCGATGTTCTGGTCGCAGAGCCCGGGGTTAAGCTGGATGGGACCGTCGGGTCAGTTCCCGCCGAGACGTTGCAAGCCATTCAGAAATTTTTCCCGCCGGCGCCTTTCCGCTACCGACTGTCGGCTACCGAGGCGCTGGCGAACTACAAGAAGGCCGAGAAGTTGTGCGGTGAGGCTGCCGGGAAACATCCGGGTGCGCCGAATTTCTGGATGGTGCGCAACCGAAGGATCATCGCCTTGCTGGGCATGTGGAATCTTGCCGGAGAGCCGAGGTATCTTGAACAAGCGGCCGAGGAGGCGCGCACTGCTTTGGCCGCGAAGTTAGCTCCCAGGGCTGATATTGTGCCGCGCTTTTGTCTCGCCAAGGAAGCTCTCCGCGACCCGGAGGCAGAACCGGGAAAAGTGATTGGCGATTTTGTTGAGTCTCAGGGTGGGGAGCAAGCATCCGGTCCGGTCCTCGCGGCGGCGGCTTTGCTTTCTCTCGATGTGGCCGACTGCGAACGATACGGCGCATACCGCGAGCTCATTCTTAAGAGGTATGCCAATCATGCCATGATGTGGACCTTCACGTCCTTTCTGCTCGATCGGTATCATCGTTACTGGTTATTCCGCGTTCCTTTTGTCGCTGGTTGGACCTACGGGAGACGGCAGCAGTGGGATCTTTCCCGCGGGTATCAGGACGAGGTTGAGCGCCACGTCAAAGCGGAGCTCCATACCCTCGATGGGAAACCTTATCTCCTGCCGGATGACAGCAAAGGGAAGTGGACCGCCGTTCTTTTCACGAACAGCTGGGTGGACGACAAGAGGGCTCGATTGCCCAGCACGGTGACACGATACTTGAATCCCTACATCGAGAAAAGGGGACGCGATGATTTACGAGTCATCGTCGCGGTTCTGGATGGGGAGGTGGCTCCGATCCAGAAATATTTGAAAGAGAAACCTCTCAACTGTGAGGTCTTGACTGTCCCCGGAGGTGTATCAAATCCTCTTGTTCGTCAGCTGGGGATTCTCGACGAAGACATTGGAACCAATGCGCTGATCCTTCGTCCCGATGGGAGTGTTGCGGCTTCTCTCTCGGAAATGACGATGACTCGATCCAAGCATGAACTTATTCCGAATATTATTAGTTGGAGCGATGAGGAAGCGGTGATGGCTCTTCTCGAGAAAGGTGAGATTGAAAAAGCGAAGGATTATATTTTCACAGTAGCGCCGCCTTTTGATCCCAAAGCTGTCGATGGAAAAGGGCGGCCACTTAAAAAACCTGTTGAAAAATATGTCCATCTTCGTGCCCGGGCGTATGTCTATCTGGCGCTTGGAGACAAGAAGGCTGCATTAAATGATGCCGAAGAGGTGTTGCAGTTTCTCAAAGCAAAAGCAGGCTGGATGACACTACTCCCCAAAGGTCTGGAGGAAGCGGAAGAGCTGGTGGAGCTTTTGAAGAAAAAGGGGGAGGAGTGAATTTTGATCGCCCAAACAGGGCTTTGTATTGTGTCGGTTTGGTGCCCCTTGAACCACGTTGGTCTACCCGCACCGCAAACCTGCTCAAATGTATTCAGCTGGTCTTTCAAGGTGCTCTTGTTTTGTGAAAGCTCGGCGATAGTTGTGGTGGTGAAGCTGCGTATCTTTTTTGCTGCGCAAGTCGCGGATGTTCAGATTATTATTACACTCAAGTTTTACCCAATGAAAATGAAACCAATTCTATGCTCACTCGTTCTCGCAGCGGGGATGATTTTTCCT